>DASWIN010000083.1:0-16369 GCA_036397655.1 Nitrospiraceae bacterium
GGCGGCCCGCGCCGGTATCGGCTGTTTTACACGCCGTGGTCGGATGTGAATCGTCCCGAGGCCCGCGTTTCCGTCACGGGCCTGCAAGAGCCGATCTACCACACGCCCGGCACTCTGCGTTCGAACATGCCCGGACTGGGAATTTATTTTATGCGCAAGGAAGACGAGCAGGCGAGGGGAACTCGAATCGAAGTCTGGGACAATTTTAGACGACCGTCGACTGATCAGGGCATGCCAAGTGACAGTGATAAGAAGGGTCATGAAAAACGATAAGGTCACGGGGGCGTTCGTACGCCTTCGTCCGCCTGCCCGTAACTGGGTCTGGGTCCGAGACTTAACCGCTGCGGTTCAGATGAGCGTAGGGTGGCAAAGTAGTCAGGCGTGAGTCCTCGACCGGGCCGCCGACGGTGAAGTGATAGAGTGATTGAAACGAGTGGTCCGTGAGCGCGACGATCTCGTGCACCGGGTCGTCGAAGAAACAGCCGATCCCGGTCGCTCGTACCCCCGCGGCTTCTGCCTCCAGATAGAGCACCTGCCCAATGAGGCCCGATTCCCAGAACAGGCGCGGGTACCACCAGGCGCCTTGCCGCACAGAACCCTCGAACTCAGCCAGCATGCCAAGCGAAAAGGCGCTGTCGCCGGCGATGTCCTGGTGGCAGCTGACTTGCGCGGCGACCCGTTGGGCATCTCCCTCCATGATCCAGTACAAGGGCAGCTCGTTGGGGCAGCCGGGCGCCAGAACCCATTCCAGGTTCGGATTCATGGCATTCTTGAGGAGCGGGAGCTTGGCAGGGTCGCGAACCAGGACGTAGACGCCCGGCGTCAACCCCTCGATCCGATGAACAAAGAGCAGCAGGTGGATCACCGGATCCCAGGGCAGCGTGTCCCATGGCATGGGCCGCTCCGGCTGAGGGCGATCCGCGCCGGGCATCACGCGGATCAGCATCCGATAGAACGTCGCGGCTGTGATCGAGGTCTCCCCATCCAATGCGACAGCGCTCCGCCGTTGCCTGATGATGGTCCCTGCCTCCGGGCCCCCACGGGATATTCCTGCCGACCGTGGAGGCTCGCTCTGTGCGAATGTCACGGACCGGCGCTCAAGGCTGGTTTTTCGCGTGGCCTCGGCCACGTCGTCAATGATCTCCCATGGTACCGGCGTATCATGGCTCAGACGATTGGCTTGTCCATGCCACCGGCCCTGCGAGAGGGCCTTGATCGACAGGGGATCGAGCCAGAGGGGAACTGTGGCCCCATCGCCGGCCGGCCACAGGACCGCCACGCAATCCGGGTGCTCGCGCTCGGCGCCTGCAAAATCCCCGTCGCGATCCACGCCGAGCAGGGAGGCCAGCGTCGCCTGATCCGTTCCATCGAGCAGCGCCAGGTTCCACCCGAGTGTGGCGGCCGCGATGCGGGCCGCTCCGATGGCATGGCCGACATCATGATGGCAGTAGCGAAAGGCCCGTTCGCCGTATTTCCAGGCTTCCCGCCAGATGACGGAGGTGAAGGCCAGCAGGCATGCATTGGCGGGGAACGTTCCGAGGAAGCGAGTCGCTTCGTCCGCAGGAAACTCTGCCCGCAATTCCAGCCCATGGTCGTGAGGCGCATAGTGGTAGAGGCCGTACCCGCCTCCGAGTCCCTCCATCGGGGGGAGGACAAGATAGCCTTCCGTGGGGTGCAGGTTCCCTGACGAGGGGTTGCTCCGTAGCGCCCACCGAGATTGCCCTGCCTGCTTCCAGG
Organism: Nitrospiraceae bacterium; assembly: GCA_036397655.1. Classification (GTDB taxonomy): domain Bacteria; phylum Nitrospirota; class Nitrospiria; order Nitrospirales; family Nitrospiraceae; genus 2-02-FULL-62-14. Next base: position 1,738 of record DASWIN010000083.1, read on the forward strand.
CGGTGAGTCCCAGCGCGAGTTCGACGAACCGCGACAGCGTCTTGATCGTCACAGGCTGAGGCGGGATCGATCCATGCTGATAGATCATGTCGTACGGCGGGGATACAGGCTCCTCGTCCGGTTCCAACAGCGGGAAAGGGAAGAAAGGAGCGTCGGCAAACCTCCGAAAGGGATTGGGTTGGTTGGCCCAATCCAGATACCCCAGCGACCGGGCATATCGGAAGAAATGATGTTTCGTCTGTTCGTGATAATGGATCGCCCGGTCGACGGGATCAGTGGGCAATGAGCCGGTGGCTGTCTGGGTGGATGGGGGAGTGCGGGGATCCATGGTCACGATGCCGTTCAGTCTACAGGGCCGTCCGAAACGTTGTAAACACGAAGCGAGGGTGATAGGGTCGAATTCTGCGACCATTCACCGAAAGCGGGGCCAACGTCAGTGACGCGTCGATATATCACGATGTCCTGCCTGCTGGTGTGCCTTGCCACGCTGCCTGCAGCCAGCTCAGCAGAGAGCGGCGCGCCGCCGGTCCGTTCCGCTTTGGAACAAGTTCAGACTATCCAGACGCAGCCGCCTGTCGTGCAACAGGTCTTCCAGGCAGCCGATTGGATCGGGGCCGTGAACGTGACCGACGGGGGATGTAACGCCTCCATGGGGGAGTACACCCTGTGGGTCTACGCTCTCGGAAGCCAATGCGGTGTGGCGCGTGAGCAGGCCGATCGGGTTGTCATCATCCGGCAGCCCCTGCCGGGCGTCGGCCCCATCAGGGCCATCACGCAGCTCCCCGCCGGCCGCTACGCCGTGTGGGTGTATGGCGCCGGCGATGCAGGGAACGCGCAGATCCGGCTGTGCGCAAAGGGCTGCATCATCGGCGAGTTATCGACGACGCCCGCGTGGGTGCCGCTGGATCGGATTGAGCTCCGGGAGAATCAAACGGTCTATCTTCGCTCGTGGCAGCAGACCGACGGCCACAGGCTGCATGTTCAGGCCGTCGTCTTATCAACCACGAACGCCCAACCAGACTGGACGCCTTGAACAAGTCTCATTCTCGGGCAAACAAGGCCTCCAAAATCTTGCGGGCAGAACGAGCGACGTGCTCCGGGTCGTGCAGGTGGGTCAGAACCGTTTCCAGCCGATTATGGATATCCGCATGATCAGGCTTGAGCTCGACGGCATGCTGGAGTGCCGCAGCCGCGCCAGTCGGATCACCGAGTGCCATGTGGACCAAGCCGAGATCGGCATAAGCTTCCGCATCGTCAGGCCTGAGCTGTGTCACAGCCCGCAACGCGTGGGCGGCGCCGGCCCAGTCCTGTTGCGCCATCAGTGAGCGTCCCAGCCAGTAGAAGGTGTCGGCGTCGTTCTGACGAAGCCCGGTGGCCGCCCGCAGTGCTTCCGCCGCGCCGGCATAATCGTGCCTGTCCAGCATGAGCGCTCCAAGTCCGCGGTAGGCTTCGACATGGTCGGGGTCCAATCTGATCGCCTCACGGTACTCTTCGGTCGCGCCGGTCAGGTCGCCCCGGTGGTGAAGCGTGTCGGCAAGATGGAAGTGCGTGTCGGCATCGGGTGGTTGGAATAAGGGGGACTTCCGGAGCGCATCGCGTTTCCTGCTGAATTCCGCCTCCAGGTCCGCTTCCGTGGGGCCTTCCCTAACAAGGCCCTTGGCCGCAACGTCCTCCGCCTGCTGGCTTCGAGGCGGAAGCAAGCCGCAGGATGTGGCGACGAGGAGAAGGGCTGTGCATTGGAGCCAGCGGCGCATGAACGGAAATGGTACGCCCCCGGCAGAGGCCGGGCAAGAGTCTGGCGGGCGGGACAGGGAGGAGAACGAGAAGATGATTGGACCCGGGCCCGGGATCAGTATAGCGGCTCCTGCGGTCCCCAGCGAAGCCCTTCGAGATCCGGATCTTCGCCCTCGGCATGAGGGCGGCGTTCGGATTTCTCCGCCTTGCGCTGGACGCGGCGGGCTTCCTTCTCGCGCTGCTTCATCTGCTTTGCTTTCTCACGGTCGCGTTTGGCGAGGGTTGTTTTGGCCGGCTTTCCGATGGCGTCCTCCTTCGTAGGTACGGTCGGCCCTAGTGTACATAAAAACGCAGCTTCCGTTGAAGAGAAAAATTACGAAACGCGTTCCGCGCCCGTACCACGCGAGCCCTCTTTGAAGGACAGGGAAATATAAAACCACATAGAATCATGCTCTTGCATAGCGCGTGCATTCCCTTGCGTTGACACTGCGGCATGCTATCTGTAGGGTAAGCGCATGACGTATTGAGCCACGCCGACTGTCCCATCCTTCGCGCCTCCAAGACCTTCCCCGCGCGACTGATTCCCCGGTCTCCGCCGCTTTTACGCCAGTGTGCCCCCGGCATCCAGCCGGGTCGTAAACCTTTCTCATGAGGAGACGTGCGCATGACACCCGAAGAGCAAATCGCGAAGATGACGGCAGCCATCAAGCAGGCCCTCAAAGTAATGGGTGATCGGTTCGGATCGACGGAAGAAGATGTCGCGCGGGCTATTCAGGAACTGAAGGCGTCAATGCCGGCGGCATCGTAACTGCCTGCAAGGCGGTAGAGAGGACGCGCATGAGCAGCGTACAAACCATGGTGCACTGGTTCACGCAGTATCCGCTATGGGCTGCCACGGCCTTTTTTAGCGTCGCCATGATGGCGGTGACGCTGTACACGTACGTCCATGACTATCGCAGGCTGACAGATGAGAGCTAAGCACTGAAGGGAGGGCGCGATGAATCAGGAACAATTCGGACAGTTTTGGAGCCAGCTGGAAGCACCGCTGAAAGCACAGTGGGGACAATTCACGGAGGATGATCTTCTTCAGGTCGAAGGCAATGTGGATCGATTCAACCGCATGATCGAAACGCGTTACGGCGGGAGGAAGGACGAGGTCAGTACGTGGGCGAACCGGCGGTATGCACATTGGACAGGCTGGTATCAGGAGTATGACAAGCCGAAGTCCGGCGGCTAGCTCGCTTGCGCGACCGAGCCTGGTTCCGACGCTGCCGTTTGACGACCTGTCCGAGGTCACCGTCGTGCAGGGACCCATCGCGCAGTTCATGGGCATCGGCACCGTGGTACTCCGATCCGTCGGCAGGGATCTGCTGATCCATCTGCGAGGGGTTCGTGAACCCGAAGTCATCAAGAGTCGCCTCGAAGCGCTCAGGCCGTAACAAAGCCGTCATAACGCCATAATAAGGATTGACAGCGTGGAATTCATGCTGTACAGTGAGTCCACGTCATCAGCGTATTTGTCCGGCGGTGCTGGCGCTCAACCATAACGGACTTCGCGATCGCATCGCGATTAGGTCCAGGCTAGAGCGGATTCCTTCCTGATTCTGTCTCCCCTCGGTTCTCTGATCCCGTTAAATGCGATCAAACTGAAAGGATAGTATTGTGCAGACTGCTACGTGTACGTTCAACACCCTTGGTGTGTCCGAATCCCTCTTGCGGGACCTGACCAAGGCAGGTTTTATCAATCCCACGTCCATCCAGGAGCAGGCCATTCCGCATGCGCTGCAGGGGCGTGACGTGCTGGGATGTGCGCAAACCGGCACCGGCAAGACCGCCGCGTTCGTGATTCCGATCATTGAGCGCCTGGCGACCATGCCGAAAGGCCAGCCGCAAGCGCTCATTCTGGTGCCGACTCGTGAACTGGCCATCCAGGTCCAGGGCGTGATCGATCAACTCGGCCGTGGGATGCGGATTTTTGCCACGACGATTGTCGGCGGCGCCGATATGCAAGCACAGGTGCGGGGCCTCCGCCAGCGTCCGGATATTCTGGTTGCCACTCCTGGACGGTTGCTGGACCACATGTGGAACGGCACGGTCAATCTCGCGCCGATGAAGATCCTGGTGCTGGATGAGGCCGACCGCATGCTCGACATGGGGTTTGCGCCCCAGATCAATCAGATTCTGGAAGCCATGCCGGAGGAGCGGCAAACGCTGCTCTTTTCGGCCACGATGCCCTCCGATCTGAATCAACTGGCCAAGGCCAACGTCAGGAATCCCGTATCCGTGATGGTGTCCCGTTCGGCCACGACGGTCACCGGCTGCACGCAGGCGGTGCATCACACCACCCATGACAGCAAGGCCGATCTCCTGGTGTCGCTGCTGGGCGCGAATAAGGATTCCGTGCTGGTCTTTACACGCACGAAGCATCGGGCTGACAAACTCGGCCGTGTTTTGGGGAACGCGGGGCACCGGGTGGCCGTCATTCACGGCAACCGGAGCCTCTCGCAGCGGCGCGCGGCGCTTGAAGGCTTCAAGCGCGGGACATTCCGAGTCCTCGTGGCAACCGATATTGCGGCCCGCGGCATTGACGTCGCGAACATCGGCCATGTCGTCAACTTCGACCTGCCGAACTGTCCGGAGGACTATGTCCATCGGATCGGTCGCACCGCGCGCATGCATGCGACGGGGAAGGCGACCAGTTTCGTGACAGCCGAAGACCACGACCAACTGCGGGCGATCGAAAAGCTGCTCGGCAAGGCCGTGCCGCTCGCGGCAGGGAGTCCTGCTCCATCGGCGTCCCAGCGGGCGCACCAACCAGTCCACAGCCGGTCTGGGCACGGACGTTCGGCTGGCCGGCATCAATCGGAGCGAGGGGTCTGGCGGGGGGCCTCACCGAGGTAAACTGCGGCGTCCCCGAAAGGGGATTGCGAATTGAACGCCTGCCGGCATGGAGCCGGCAGGCGTTTTTTTACCCGCCTTCGCAGAACAACTGGTCGTAAGTTTAGAATGAATGCGATGCGGGTAACCCTCCGTAGCCTTGGCGAAGGAGGGTAGGCTTCGGCGGGTTTCGCGGAAGAATATCAGATGCAGAGGCTATAAGCCGTGGCGCTTTATTGTGCGCTGACGAACTGCTTGCGGAAGGAGGTGACTTTCACCAGGTAGTCTCGCGTTTCCTGGTAGGGCAGGCTCTGGCGCAGCTTCTCGTAGACGGCCGGCGGCTCGAGGCTGTTGATCTGGTTGATTGCCGCGACCATGTCCTTTGAAAATGTCCGGAGGACGTTGCGCAGGCCGGTATTATAGGCGGAGATGGCGCAATACTCGCGCGACACGCTGTTGTCCACGTCTTCAAATTGCTTGTACAGCAGGACGTTCAGCAGGGCGGCCCCCAACTCGATGTTGTTGTCGGCATTGAAGAGGTACTCGCGCGACGGCGTGGTGTCGGATCCCTTGGCCCGCCGATAGGCTTCCCGCCCGCCGCTGGTGGGCACGAGCTGCATGAGCCCGTAGGCAGGCGCGCCGCTCACCGCGAAGGGATTGAAATTGCTTTCCGTCCGGATGATCGCGAACACCAGATTGGGGCTGACCTTGTACTGCTCGGCAAAGCGGCTCACCTGGGGCCGATACTTCTCCGCCTGTTTGTTGGAGAAGTTTGGGACCATGTTCATGGTCACCGCATGCGCGGTTTTGGAACCGCCGTCCTGCTTGATCGCACGCGTGTTCGATTTCTTTTCCAGGAGATGGCTCGCAAAGGCGTCCGCCTCGGCCGGGGTGCGGACGGACTTGCCGTGCTGGTCCTGGACCAGCCCCAGGAGGTAGGGCGGCTTCTCGCTCGTCAGTGTGACGCCCTTGTCCGAAAAGAGATCCACGGCACGGGGGTCGTCCGGCGTGAGCAGGGTGGTCACGATCGCATTCTTCAGGCTTCCTTGGGGATCCTTGGCGTCCAGGGTCTCCACGAGGATCTCTCCCTTGTCGAAGTCCACGATGGCGCGACTTTTGTAGTTCTGCGTATATTTTACGTAGTGCGTGCGGTCGGGGAGTAGAACTTCCTTCTTGCCCCAGGTTTTGCGCACCTTGCCGGTCAGGGCGTTCATCAGGGCTTCGTAGTCCCGCTGCGCCTGGCGCAGGTCTTTGACCAGCCGCACGGGATTCCGCGCGTAGCTTTCCAGGCGTTTCCTGATGACGGCTTCGGGTGACTTGCTGGAGGCGATCCCGACAACGGTTCTGAGCGTCGGGCTGACGACGGCTTTCTCCGCCGTGTTGAGCGCCCTGTCGGTCGTCTGGCAGCCGGATGACAGGGAAAGGATGATGGCAGTCAGAATCAGGCGGACGTGCAACCGGTGCATTCTCACAGTGTATCAGACGTGCTGACAAGCGGGGATACGGGACGCAGAAAGCGAGACTGCCAACAACGGAGTGGCTATTCTTCTTTCATGGAATACTGCAGGGTCACGCCGGCCACCTCGATCAGATCTCCTTCCTTGAGAGCCATCGAGCCCTGGATGGCAGTGCCGTTGACCATTACTTTTTTGCCTTCCTCCGACATGGTGACCGCGTACCCCCCGCCCTGGCGGTTCAGCAGGGCCGCGCGTTTGGGCACGAACCACCCGCTGATCTTGATGGTGGCGTTGTCATGGGAGCCGATGACGGCCACGGGACCGGTCAGTTTGTACTCCTTCTGGTCCGTCGAGCCGGTCACCACCTTGAGGACGGCTACCTGCTTGGTCTGGGCGGACGCGGTCGCCTTTCCCCCCTGCGCTTTCAGCAATTCACGCTGGAGTTCCGGCGTCATGACCACGGTCTTGTCGGCGTCGAACGATGACTTCTGGGGTGCTACGACAGAGGCCGTGTTGTCTTCCTGGTACACCAGCGTATGCTGGCCGACGGTGATTTGATCGCCGTTGACGAGCTGCTTCCGATCGGTCTTCTTGCCGTTCGCAAACGTGCCGTTGCTGCTGCCGGCATCCTCGACAAAAAAAACCGATTGAATCTGGATGACACGGGCGTGGTGCCCGGAGGTCGCCTGGTCGTCCAGCACGACGTCGTTATCCGGCTTGCGGCCGATCGTCAGGCGAGCCTTGTCGAGAGGGATTTCCTTAATGACGGCTCCATGCGACTTGAGCAGCAGTTTGGCCATCGGGGGTGTCCTCCTTCCTCAACTTGGCGTAGTGTACTTAGGCAAGGCCCTGAGCGCAAGCCCGTAATGCCTGGGCCATCTCCGCAGCCCGTTGGTATCGCTGCGCCGCATCCTTCTGCAAGGCGCGATCGAGGATGGCTTCGCACGGAGCCGGCAGGTCGGCTCGGAGCTTGAGGATCGACGGATGCGGTTCCTTCGCGATTTGAAACATGAGCGTCGCAGGGTTGTCGGATCGAAACGGCTTTTCACCGGTCAGCATTTCAAACAGCACGACGCCCAGCGAAAAGATGTCGGCGCGGCCGTCCACTTTGGTGCTGGTGATTTGTTCGGGGGACATGTAGTTGGGCGTGCCCAACAGCACGCCGGTTTGGGTTTTTGATGAGGTGGTGATCCGGGCGATGCCGAAGTCCGTCACCTTCACGGTGCCGTCCTTCTGCATCATGATATTGGCGGGCTTGATATCCCGGTGAACCACGTCCTGGCTGTGGGCATAGTCGAGCGCCTCCGCGACATCCGCGATAATCTCGAGGACCTGCTTGACGGGCAGGAGGGTGTCCTTGCGGCACCACTCCTTGAGGTCCTTGCCGTCCAGCACCTCCATGGCGATGTAGCCCAGTTCCTGTTCTTCGCCGGCGTCGTGGATGGTCACGATGTTCGGATGGTTCAGGCGTCCGGCTGATTCGGCCTCTCGGAAAAACCGCTCCTTGACCTCGGCGGCCGTTCCCGAGTCCACCTCGTCCAGCCGGAGGGTCTTGATGGCGACGAACCGGTTGATTTTGGGGTCCTTGCCGAGGAATACGGTGCCCATCGCCCCGCGGCCAAGCTCTTTTTCTATTTCATAGCGGCCGAGCGTGGGTCGGGCGGCGCCCCCGGTCACGATCACCGTACTCTCTGCGGCATTACGTTTGAATCCGCTGGTGATCGACATGGTCGCGTCCGCTTCCTTTAGACGGGCGGTGCGCTGCTTGATGTCTTTGAAGTCCGCGTTCTGTGTCGCGATGTGCTCATAGACGGCAATGGATTTATTGAACATGCGTTTTCGTTCGAAGTCCATCGCCAGGTTATAGAGCAGATCCATCACGGACTCATCCAGGGGACATTTTTTGAATTTATCGAACGCCAGGTCCAGCATGCCCTGCCCCTGGAAGGAAAGTCCCAGCATCTTGTTCGATTCGATGCCGTCGGCCACCACCATTTCCTGTTGCTTCGTCGTAACGAGGAGCCGGCGCGCGCCCTGCGTGGTAAATCCGAGGATGAGGAGGAGGCTGGGGTAGAGCGCCGTTACCAGATAGCCGTGGTGGGCATAGGCCAGCGTGGTGCCGACCAGGCAGCCGGCCAGGAGAACGGCCGTGACGAGACCGGCCGCGAGCGTGCCGAGTCGGGGAAGCCCCGCCATCAGGATGACGCCAAAACCGACGAGCATGCCGAGCTCGGCCATGAACGCCCAGGGAGGCGTCACGAGGAGGTTGTTGCTCAGGGCGTTCTGCAGGACGTTCGCGACGAGTTCCATGCCCGACATGCTGCGGGATGTCGGCGTGGCAAGATGCTCGGTGATCTCCGGGGCCACCGGCCCCAAGAGTACGAGCTTGCCGCGAAATGTTTCCGGAAGAACCTGACCGGTCAGCACCGCGTGGGCCGGCACTGCCTTGAACGTCCCGGCTGGGCCGTTGAAACTGATGGGCATGCGCAAGGCTTCGTCGGTCGGAAGCAGGACCGTTCCGAGGGTCACGCCGGTTCCCGGCCTGGCCGAGATCTGAGCCGTCGGGACCGCAAGGTAGGCGCTCAGGATGCGCAGTGCAAAGGAAGGGTAGAGGCGGCCGCGGTGCTCCAGGACCAATTGCTCCTGGCGCACCCTGCCGTCTCGGTCCGCTGAAATCCTCAGATGGCCGAGCGCCACACCATCAGACAGGAATGCCGGGAGCGGCGGAATCAGCTTGCGCGTTTCGAGTAGAAGCAGGGTGTCCGTGTCGAACGGCTGTTGTGGAGGGGCCAGGGCGTTGGCCAGCACCGGTTTCGGGATTTCCTCCGTATCACCCCCGGGTCTCCCGGGCTCCATGAGAATCGGCAGCACGACTTGGGGGGTGCGCTGCAGGACGGCTTCCAGTTTCGCGTCGTGGTCCAGCCGCACCTCCGCTTCGCCAAGCAGGTCGAGCGCCATGCGGAGCATGTCCTGGGCTCGGCCATCGCTTGCGCGTGCCTTCGCGCCCGGTCTGGGCTCCGGTGCCGACTGGCCCTGGAGCGTCAATTCCCGCCGGATCGCCCGCACTTCCTGCAGGCCCTGGTTCTGGTCCGGCTCGGAGAATACGATTCCGACGCCGATCACCTTGGCGCCACTTTCCCGCAGGATGTCGAGCAGTTCCCCGATCACGGACCGGGGCCATGGCCAGCGTCCGATCCTGGTCAGGCTTTCCTCGTCCACGCCGACGATGACAATCTGGTCGGAGGGTTTCGGATTCGCTCGCAGCGAGGCGCGAACGTCGTAGGTCCAGGATTCGACGGAGCGGAACAGGGGCCAGTCCCCGAAATAGGCGATCAGACAGAGCAGGGTGATGAAGGCGCCGAGGGCGGCTTCGGAAAACAGAAATTTAGATGTCCGTCCGAGCACCAGGAGCCTCACAGGCGAGATGAGGGTGCAGACTATGCAAAAGAGCCGGATGAAGTCAAATGCTCAACGCGGGCCGAATCGTGTGAAAACTCTCTCCGGCCGCGTCAATCACGAGAATCCGCAGAAGAGCGGCCGGCTCAAACGAAGTCTGGCGTGGCAGTCGGAAGGGCGAGGCTACTTTGCCGCCAGTGCGTCGTACATGGCGATGCGGTCCTTGACCCGGCTGAGATAGACGCGGGTTTGTTCCGGGGTTTTCTGGGTCAGGAGGGTGAAGACCTGCGTGGGGGTCAGGTCCTGGACGCGCGCCTGCTTCAGAATCTGGTCACGGGTCTTGTCCATGCCCCAGGTAAAGGCGCAGGCGACGAGGTAATTGTTCTTGTCGCCCTCTTCCAGGTTGGGAACCAGTTGCCGCCGCAGCAGATGCAGGTACGCGGCGCCGAGCTCAACATTGTGCGCCGGGTCCTGGAGATAGTTGTCGTCCAGCACGATGTCGTTCTTGTAGAGATAATTGTAGGCATCGCGGGCCGGTCCCCGCGGGACCAGCAGCATGAGGCCGTAGGCGGGCGCCGGCGTCTGCGCGAGCGGGTTGAAATAGGATTCCGTGTGGATGATGGCGAAGAGCAGGCGGGGGTCGATCCCGTGGCGTTTCGCATGGGCGGTGACGTCGTCCTGGTACACCTCGGCGCGCTTCTGAAGATGGTCCGATGCCAGCGGCACCCTGACCGTCACTTGGGCGCGGGTGACGCCGTCCTGCGCCTGCATCGGCTTGTCCTCGACCACGGCCTGTGGAAGGACTTCCGATTCCACGAATGCCTTGGCCGCCCGGGGAGCGACCGGCGCGCCCGACTTGGCCACAACCTGATTGGCGAGCAGGGGCCGGCCGGCCTTGGATTCCTTGGAAAAGATATGCTCGAATTGCTTGACGATCTTTGCCCATGCAGCCGGCAACGCCGCACGCGCAATCATCACTCCGGCCGGGTCTGCCGCCGACGCCGATGCCATTGCCGGAGCCCCGGCGGCGGCGGCTTCGGCTTGGGCCTCCTTCATGGCCAGGAGCACTGCGGCGGGGTCCGTGCGGGACGAGCCGGTCTCACCGATCGGGACCAGCACGGTGATCGCGATCACTCCCTGCGCGAAATCCACCGTGCTGCGGGCTTCATAGGAGGGTGAATAGTCAATCCACTCCTTTTCGTTTGACTGGCGGGCGCGGTCCCATTTGTTCTCGATCTCGCGCTTCATCTGTTGCCACCGGGTGGCGATCGCCTGCTCGCGTCGCTTCCACTGGGCCTCCATGGCGGCGCGTTGAGCCTGATATTGCTGCTGGACATCGAGAACGGCGGCATCACCGGCTTCCTTGCGTTGCTGGAAGCGCTTGTTGATTTCCTCCAGGGGGTCACCGGCCAGGGCTGTTGCCGGTGGGCCGATCATGAGGCCTGCCAGCCCCAGCGACGCAATGAATGTGGCGACGGTCTGTCGGGGCACCAGCATCACGGTTCTCCTCTGCTTGTCTGCTTGCGCGAGTCGTGCACGATGATCGGGGGGCAAAAAACTGACGGCCCGAAGTCTAGGCCCGTTCCCACACCATGTCAAATCGCCGAGGTGGGGCGGGCATTCGTTGCAATCACCTGACATTTCTCCTAGAATCGCTGGAGATTCTCAATTCCCAGACCCACTTCACCGTCTCTTTGAGTCGGCACAGAGGTCCAGCGTGATCGGATGGCTCGGACAACGAACGATCGACGGATACCTGTATCTGACGGACCTCTCCGCCCAAGTCTATGTCACGCTGCGCGAGTTGATTTCGCCCGGCCGGCAGGGACGGTGGGCGGCGCTCCGCGTGACGTTCCGCCAGATGATTTTTACCGGCGTGGACGCCCTGCCGGTGATCAGCGCCATCGCGCTGATGATGGGATTGATCGTGATCACGCAGGCCGGGACTCAATTGCCCAAGGTCGGCGGGGAAGGGCTGATCGGAAGCATTATCGTGGTGGTGATCATCAGGGAGTTGGGGCCGTTGCTGACGGCGTTTATCGTCATCGGTCGGTCCGGCACGGCGATCACCACGGAACTCGGAAACATGCGCGTGGCACAGGAGATTACCGCGCTTGAACTGATGGGGATCCGCGTGTCCCGGTACATCATTATGCCGCGGGTCGTGGCCGTGGTCTTGTCGATGTTGTGTCTCATGCTCTATTTCGACGCGGTGGCCGTGCTCGGCGGGTTCATCATCGCGCGGATCAAACTGACCTTGCCGTTTCTTGCGTTCGGCCATGCGGTCGCGCAGGCCTTGTCGCTGACTGACGTGCTGGTGACGGCGGCCAAGGGAATCTTGTTCGGAACCGCGGTGGCCGTAATTTGCTGCCATCACGGCCTGTCGGTACGCACGTCCTATACCGAGGTGCCGCAGCAGACCACCAAAGCGATGATCAATTCCGTCACGATCTGCCTCTTGTTGGACATTCTTGTGACCATCGCGGCGTATTTCTGATGAAATTTGCCATCGAGCTCAGCAATGTTCAGGTGAGCATGGACAGCGAGAGTTGGCAGGTGGATTTCACGCTCGCGGTCAAGCCCGGGGAATTCATGCTGTTGGTGGGGCCGGGCCGGTCCGGCAAGGGGCTGATCCTGAAGCTGTGCGCCGGCCTGGTCGCGCCGGACCAGGGGACCGTCCGGGTGCTCGATCACGATCTGGCTGCGCTGGACGACGAGGGGCTGGCGGAGTTGCGGCGTCGCATGGGAGTGGTGCTGCAGCAGCCAGGCCTCCGGAGCAATATGACGCTGTACACGAACGTGTGCCTGCCGCTGGTCTACCATCATGGAATCAATGAAGAAGAGTTGCGCCCTCGTGTCATGCCGATTCTGGACGCGCTCGGTCTGAAGGCACTGGAGAAGCGGTTCCCGTCCCAACTCACGGCGGGGGAAGCCCGGTGCGCCGCGCTCGCACGCGCCCTTGTCGTGGACCAGGAACTCATGCTGCTCGATGAAGTGATGGCGGGGCTCGACGCTGAAATGGTCGAGCGGGTCGACCGAGTCCTGGCCGAGCACCGGCGGACCCATGCGGTGACCGTGCTGGCCACGCTCCACAATCCCTCGCCGTTGCTGGAGCGGGCCGACCGGATCGCGTTCGTCCGTCAGGGGCGGATCGAGGCGGTGGGACCCTATGCGGAAATGGCGAAGAACCCCGATCCGGCCCTGCAGGTCTATTTGGGTGGCAGGCCGGGCAGTCGGCTGGCGTCATGAACAATTTGTCGATGAGGTGACGAGATGAAGATGCATTATGCGCATTCCATGTCGTGGGGTCGGATCGCCCAGATCGTGGGCGCCTTCGTGATGATCCCGCTGGCCGGACTGATCGTCGTCGGCATTTTCATGGCCAAGGCGGAGCATCTTTTCGAAGAAAAGTACATCCTGGTGTCGACGATCGCAAAGTCCTACGGGCTCGAGCCGGGCATGCCGGTGTTGATGGCGGGCATTTCGATCGGCCGCGTGCAGGAGGTCTCGTTCGACGACAGGGGCGCCATCCATGTGGCGTTGCAGGTGCGCAAGCAATATCAGGATAAGATCCGCACCGACTCCGTGGCCAATCTCGGCAAGAGCGGGATGCTGGTCGGGCAGACGCAGGTGCAGATCGTGATGGGCAGCGCGGATCTGCCCATGCTGCAGGACGGGGCGACCATCAAGGTGGTGGAGTCGCGCGACATGACGGAAATGATGGATGACATCAAGCCGGTGCTGGCATCCGTGCAACGGACGCTGCTCCGCGTGGAGGAGATCACGAAGGACATGCACGCGGCCGTGCAAACCGGCGGGCAGGTGCTGGTGAACGTCGAGCGGGCGACCAAGGAGCTGCCGACGGTGGTGGCCTCCGTGCAACGGACCGCGGCGGCGGTTGAACGGACCACCTCGTCGCTGCCGGACCTGACGGCGTCGATCAAGAAGACGGTGAACACGGTGGACCACATCGCCGGCGACGTGAGGGCGGTGACGGGCAAACTGCCGGCCGTGACCGACTCGGCCCAGGAGGCCGTCGATAACATCAAGGCCGCAACCAAATCCGTCAAGGACTTGACCAAGGAGCTGCCGCCGCTCGTTCGCGCCGCCAATTCGACCCTGGAGGATGTCAATACGATCCTTCGCGGAGCCAAAAGGACATTTCCGGTGAGCACCATGATCAAGAATGCCGAGCCGAAGGAGACCGGTCGGGCAGGGAGCGGTCTGCAGAGCCTCAGGGGAGATCAGATCAAGAAGTGACCAGTCGGCGATTCAGAGCCGGAGTCGGCGTGATGGTCGGCGCAGCCCTGCTGGTGGCTGCCTGCGCCGGAGATCCGTCCAGGAACCAGGAGGCGACGCTGGCTGCCAAAGTCCAGACGCTGCATGGGAAGGGGCACCGGGCCCTGGATCGTGGCGACCGTGCGAGAGCCAGGGCCGTGTTCGAAGAGGCCCGGCAGCTCGCGGAAAGCCTGGATGATCTCCCGGGGATGACGCAGGCGTTGAACGACCTGGGTGCCGTGACGGCGTTGGAAGGGGGGGCGGCAGAGGCCATTCAGCTCCATCAGCAGGCATTGGCCATTGCCGAATCGTTGAAACGTGCGGACCTTGTGGTGGACACCACGGCGCACTTGGGGACGGCCCTGCAGCTGGCCGGCCAACCAGACCAGGCCTCCACGTTTTATGCCAGGGGGCTGGCGCTGGCCAGGGAAAATGGCAATCAACAGAGCGAGGCAGTCCTGCTGAATAACATTGGGCTGCTGGAAAAACAGGCCGGTCGCGTGAAGGAAGCGGACGCCTCGTTTCGGGCCGCGTTGGCGATCAACAAGGTTCTCGACAATCGTTCGGCCCAGGCGGCCAACCTGGCAAACCTGGGATTGATTGCGGAAGCTGCCGGCAATCTGGATGAGGCCTATGGAAATTTTCGGGCGGCGCTGGAACTGGACAAGGCGGTGGAAAACCGATCCGCCATTGCGGCTGATCTGAGCGGGCTGGCGCGCGTGGCCGCGGCGCAAAATCAGACGGGCGAGGCGCTCGCATACGCGCAACGTTCGTACTGGAGCTATCGTGCGCTCGGCGATATGCCTCGCGCGAAGACCGAGTTGAATCGCGCACTGGCCCTGGCCCGGGCGCAGGGGGAGAAAGAGGCGATTCTTCAGCTTGAGACGGAA
>DASWIN010000084.1:0-6085 GCA_036397655.1 Nitrospiraceae bacterium
CCCCGACAGATCGCGAAGCCTGATCGTGCGCAGCCTGACCTCTTCGACCAGGCCTCCCACGCCGGCAATCTCAACGACATCTCCCACGCCGATCGAATCCTCCAGCAGGATGAAGAATCCCGAGAGCACGTCCTTCACGATGTTCTGCGCGCCGAACCCCACGGCCAGGCCACCGATGCCGGCCGCCGCGAGCAGCGGCCCGAGGTTCAGCCCCAATTCGGAGAGGATCATCAGGGCGCTCACCGCCATGATCGCCATACGCCCCACGTCCCGGACGACGTGCGACAGCGTCTCCGCGCGCTTGACCTGCGCGGGGGTGGGCAACGTGCCCTTCAGGAGCGTTTCCAGCTTTCGCATGGCGCCCCTGATCAGCCGGAACGCGATGACCATGATCACCACGATCAGGATGATCCGCAGACCCGACGTCGACACCCACGCGATCATCCGGTCAAGAAGCTGGGACGCCAACGATGTGCTCATGCAACACCTCCTTTATAACTTGCGAATTGGAATGCGTGACGGGAATTGAATCGTCAGGAGAGCCTCACCGGCGCCGCCCCTACGAACGCCGAAGATATACCGCCACGGTGAAGGGCGGGAGATCCAGCGAGAGCCCGGCCGGCGCGATGGCGAGGGAGTCCGGAAGGGCGGCCTGCCCGTCTCCCCCGAAGCGGCGCTCGGTCGAATTGAGGCGGAGCGTCCACGTGCCGACCGGTTCGCGGAGCGCGAGGGACCGCGGTTCGCGATTGAAGCCCAGCACGAGCAGCGCCTCCCGGCCCTGCCCGCTCCGTCGATGGAGGATCAGCACCCGTTCCTTCTCGTGTACCCACGCAGCCGGCTGCGCGTCGGCGGCCTCGCCGGCGCCGAGCGACGGCTCGGTCTTTCTCGCGTCGATCAGCGCGTGGGTCCATTGCAGCATTGCCGCATGGCTCCCCTCTTTCCGGCGGTCCGGCTGGATGCGCGACTGTTTGAATGTGGAAACCGCCTGCGGATCGGGAATGGTCTCCTGCCATCCGAAGGAGGCGAATTCATCCCGCCGCCCGTTGCGAACCGCTTCGATCAGGGCCGGATCGCCGTGGTCGATGAAATACTGAAATGGCGCCGTCTCGCCGTACTCCTCGCCCATGAACAGCAGCGGGATGCTGGGCGACAGCAGGACCGCCGCCAGCGCGACCTTCTGCGCCTCGAACGGCACCTGGGTGCTCAGCCGGTCTCCCAGCGCCCGATTGCCGATCTGGTCATGATTCTGGGCATAGATGACGAATTGCGACAGCGGGCGGCCGCGGGACGAACTGCCGTGCCGCCGCCCCCGGAAATCGGATCGCTGCCCCTCGTAGACAAAGCCCTCCCGAAGCGCGGTCGCGAGCTGATCCAGTCGGCCGAAATCCCGGTAATACCCGACGCGTTGGTTCGTCAGCACGACGCGGAGGGCGTGGTGGAAATCGTCACTCCACTGGGCGTCGAGGTTATGCCCTCCTGCAGTCGTCGGAGCGATCACCCGCACGTCGTTGAGATCGCTTTCCGCGATCACCAGCACGGTTCGTCCGAGTCGGGCGGCGAGCCCGTGCACGGCCTCGCCCAGCTCGCGAAGAATGTGCCGCGCGCTGAAATCGAAGATGCCGTGGATCGCGTCGAGCCGGAGCGCGTCGACGTGGTATTCGTTCACCCAGTAGCACGCGTTGCTCACGATATAGTGGCGGACCTCGTCGCTGTCCCGGCCGTCGAAGTTGACCGCCGACCCCCAGGGCGT
Source organism: Nitrospiraceae bacterium (assembly GCA_036397655.1). Classification (GTDB taxonomy): domain Bacteria; phylum Nitrospirota; class Nitrospiria; order Nitrospirales; family Nitrospiraceae; genus 2-02-FULL-62-14. The sequence goes on from DASWIN010000084.1 coordinate 1,751, forward strand.
GCGGTACCGGTCCGTGAAGTAGGGACCGAAGTCGCCCAGGTAGTTTCCCTCCGGGCCGAGGTGGTTGTAGACCACGTCCATGATGACGGCCAGCCCCTTCGCGTGGCAGGCGTCCACGAAGGCCTTGAGTCCGTCCGGCCCTCCGTAACTGGCTTGCGGCGCGAAGAGATACACGCCGTCGTATCCCCAGTTGCGCGCTCCGGGACATTGCGCTACCGGCATCAGCTCGATCGCCGTCACGCCGACCTCCTGCTTGAGGTAGTCCAGCATTGCGATCGCCGATCGGCACGTCCCCTCCTTCGTGAATGTGCCGGTATGCAGCTCGTAAATGATCAAATCTTTTAATGGGAGCCCGCGCCAGTTTTGATCCGTCCAGCGAAACGCGTTGGGGTCCACCACGGCTGACGGGGCATGGACGCCGTCCGGCTGAAACCGCGACGCGGGATCGGGCCGCTCTTTGCCTCCGTCCAGGACATAGACGTAGCGCGCGCCCGCGCCGATCCCCGGCACGATCGATTCAAAGTAGCCTGATTCCGCCGACTCCATCTTGACCGTGTCGGCTTTCGGCTTCGTCAACCGGATCGCCACCGTCTTGGCATGCGGAGCCCATACGCGGAAGCGGACCCCGGAGGGACCCGGCATCGCACCGAGATCCAGTTTCCAGGTATCGTCATTCATCCGGTAGTCGCCCTTTCTTGCGTGGCGGTCACACTGTGCCGGATGGCGCCTTGGTTGCCAATCACCTCCGGCAGGTCGGCTCGTACTTGAGTGCCCGATCAAACCACGATAAGAATTCTTGCGCAAGCACTCTTATCCGATGTACGTATACTGAGGATGGAGAAGGGGCACGATGTCCGCTGAGTTCATACTCCGCGCTGTTTCCTGGGTCCGGGATTACGACGATCGCCTGGTCGCGACGGCGGTCGTGGCCGCCGTCCTGTATGTAGCGGCCAGAATCCTGGTCTGGGCGACCCGGCGTGGGATCAAGGACGAACGGCGGCGCTACACGGTCCGCAAAGTCATCCGCTATTCCTCGTTGGTGACGTTTCTGGTGGTAGCGCTCGGCATCTGGGCCCAGCGGCTGCAGGGACTGCTGCTGATCATGGGCGCCACCGGCGCGGGGCTTGCCATCGCCCTGGCCCCGGTCCTCGTCAGCATGGCGGGCTGGGCCTTGATCACCTGGTCCAGGCTGTACCAGGTCGGGGACCGTGTGCAGATCGGCACCGTCATCGGCGACGTCGTCGACATCGGACTCATCCGCACCACGCTGCTCGAGATCGGCAATTGGGTCGGCGCCGATCAGCTGACCGGTCGGACCATGGTCGTGGCCAACGCCGCCGTGTTCAAGGATCCCGTGTTCAACTACACGCAGGGCAGTCCATATATATGGGATGAGTTCACCATCCCCGTCGCCTACGGGCCCAAATGGGAACAGGCCCAGCGGGTCATGCTGGCCGCCATCGCCGATTACTCCGACGAGATCGGGCCTGCGGCCCAGGCCTCCATGCAGGACCTGCCTGGGGCCTCCCTCGTTGGAGTCCCTGAAACGCGTCCCCAGGTCTACATCACGGTCACCGAGCATTGGGTTGCGTGCACGCTGCGCTATGTGGTGCACGCGAGGTCGAGGCGGACCGTCAAGCACCGCCTGCAAACGCAGGTCCTGAAGGCGCTGGCCAAGGAGGGAATCGAAATCGCCTCGCCGGCCCTGACCGTGGTACGGTATCCCGCCGAACGCACTTGGAGAAACGATCCGTGAAAGTCTGGCCCGGAAAACCATACCCCCTCGGCGCGACCTGGGACGGCGAAGGCGTGAACTTCGCGCTGTTTTCGGAGAACGCCACGGCGGTGGAACTCTGTCTGTTTAACGGAGCCGAGCCGGTTGCGGAGTACGCGCGGATCCGGGTCGAGGAACGGACCGATCAAATCTGGCACGTGTATGTGCCGGGCCTCTGGCCCGGCCATCATTATGGCTATCGGGTGCACGGTCCCTACGAGCCGCAGGCCGGGCACCGGTTCAACCCCAACAAGCTGGTGCTCGATCCCTACGCCAAGTCGATTGCCGGCACCGTCGAATGGTCGGAGGCCATGTTCGGCTATCACATCGGCGACCCCGCGGCCGATCTGTCGTTCGACCAGCGCGACAATGCGATTTACATCCCCAAGTGCGTGGTCGTGGACCAGGCCTTCACCTGGGGTGGCGACGCCCAGCTGAGAACCCCCTGGGAAAAAACGGTCATCTACGAGGTGCACGTCAAGGGACTCACCTTCCGCCACCCCGACGTGCCCGACGCCCTGCGCGGCACCTACGCCGGATTGACGACGCCCGCCGTCATCGACTACCTGCAGACGCTCGGCGTGACCGCCGTCGAACTGATGCCGATTCACCAATTTGTCCGGGACAAGCAACTGGCCGATCGCGGGCTCGCCAACTACTGGGGGTACAACACCATCGGGTTTTTCGCGCCGGATATCCGCTACGCCACTTCCCCGGTCCGAGGCCGCCACGTGCGGGAATTCAAGACGATGGTCAAGACCCTGCACAGCGCCGGCATCGAGGTGATTCTCGACGTGGTCTACAACCATACGGCGGAAGGCAGCCACCTGGGCCCCACCCTGTCGTTTCGGGGCATCGACAACGCCTCGTACTACCGGCTCATGGCGGACGACAAGCGTTACTACATGGACTACACGGGCTGCGGCAATACGCTCAACGTCACCCACCCGCGCGCGCTCCAGCTCGTCATGGACAGCCTGCGCTACTGGGTGCTGGAAATGCACGTGGACGGATTCCGGTTCGATCTGGCCTCCGCCCTGGCGCGCGAGCTGCATGAAGTGGATCGCCTCGGCGCCTTCTTCGATATCCTGCACCAGGACCCGGTCCTGTCGCAGGTCAAGCTCATCGCCGAGCCGTGGGACCTTGGGGAAGGCGGCTACCAGGTGGGCAATTTCCCGGTCGGCTGGGCCGAATGGAACGGAAAATACCGGGATACGATCCGCCGGTACCTCAAGGGCGACGGGGGCCAAGCCGCGGAACTGGGGTATCGCCTGACCGGAAGCAGCGATTTGTACAGCAGCAGCGGGCGGCGCCCCTATGCGAGCGTCAACTTCGTCACGGCGCACGACGGCTTCACGCTGCACGACCTGGTGTCTTACGACCACAAGTACAACGAGGCCAACGGCGAGGACAACCGCGACGGCACCGATGATAATGCAAGCTGGAATTGCGGCGCCGAGGGCCCGACCGACGACCCGGCGATCAACGAATTGCGGGAGAGGCAGAAGCGGAATTTCCTGGCGCTGCTGCTGTTGTCGCAGGGTGTCCCCATGATCTGCGGGGGCGATGAGATCGGCCGGACCCAGCGGGGAAACAACAATGCCTACTGCCAGGACAGCGACATCAGCTGGTTTGACTGGAAGCTCGACCGGGCGTCACGTGACCTGCTGGACTTCACCCGTCACCTGATTGCGCTCCGCAAACGGCATCCCGTCCTCAGACGCCGCGGGTTCTTCCAGGGCCGGAAAATCAGAGGGTCGGAGGTCAAGGATATTTCTTGGCTCCGACCGGACGGCAAGGAAATGACCGATGAGGACTGGAACAAGGGCTATGTCCGTTCCCTCGTGCTCCGGCTCGCCGGCGATGCGATCACCGAACTGGATGAAAAGGGACGGGCGATCGTCGACGACACGCTGCTCATCCTGCTGAACATGCACCACGAATCCCTCTCCTTCACCCTGCCCGCCCATAAGAAGGGCGTCCGCTGGCAGGCCCTGCTGGACACGGCCGAACCCCGCAACGACGGGAAGCGGGTCACGATTCTCAAAGGCGGCGAGCAGTGCGACCTTGAAGCCAGGTCCCTCGCCCTGCTCGAGCTGCGCGGGAAAGACTAGCGCGCCGGCCCCCTCCGGAGGGCTGGATCGCCACGGGCTCCTTGACTCCTGCCTGCCGACGACCCGGATGGTCGCCGCCTGATTGAATTCGACGTCCCGACCGGGGCAGCCCCCACGTCGGCGCACCGGACCTCCTCGCCGGCCTTCAACTGCCGCTCACGCCGGAACCCCGCGTTCATATCGGCTTGAAGATGGACCGGACCAGACCATCCGGCGAGGCATAGACCTCGACCAAATCGCCCTCGCGCACAAAATCGATCATGCTGGTTTGTTCGTCCACCGTGAAAGAAATGACCTCCCCCGTCGAGTCTTTGATGACACAGGCCTCCGCCGAGAGGGACACCAGTTCCCCCTTGACCAGAAGAAAAGAGCCTGCCTCGGAACTCGGGTGCGAGTCGGCATGGGATCGGCTTGTTTCCCCTGCGCCCAACAGGAGGAGCGCAAGGA
>DASWIN010000085.1:0-3253 GCA_036397655.1 Nitrospiraceae bacterium
TGAGGTTGGTCTGCTCGCCCACGCCGAAGTCGGCCTTGCCGCGCGCGACCAGTTCCAACGATTCCTCCGGCACGGTGGGGATGAGAATCGACACGTCCATGCCTTCTTCGCGGAAGAAGCCCTGTTCCTTGGCGACGATGAAGGGAAGATGGTCGGGGTTCAGGAACCATTCGAGGGCGAGGGTGACCAGGGGGAGGCGGGAAGTTCCCCGGTTCGAGGTTCGAGCCGCCGTCGCCTGGCTTTGGCGGCCCGCCGTAACTTTGTGATGGCGGGGTGATGAGCGCGAGGGTTTCCTGGAACGGCGGATTTTTCGGGATCGCCTGAGCATGCGGAGGTTATGTTTTGCCCATCCGGTTGATGCCGTCGAGGGCCGCCGTCCGGTAACACTCGGCGAGGGTGGGATAGTTGAAGACGTTGTGGACGAAGAAGTCCACCTTCCCGTCGTACGTGAGTACGGCCTGGCCGATGTGAATCAGCTCGGTCGCGCCCTCGCCGATGATGTGGACGCCGAGGAGCTGCAGCGTGTCGCGGTGGAAAATGAGCTTCAAGAGTCCGTCCAGGTCGCCGAAAATCTGTCCTCGCGCGATCTCTTTATAAAACGCACGGCCGACCTCGTACGGCACATTCTCTTTCGTCAGGTCCTCCTCGCTCTTGCCGACCGTTGAAATTTCCGGGATCGTGTAGATGCCGTAGGGCATGACCTTCGGCAACGTGGACTGCGCGACCTTGAAGGCGTGGCAGGCGGCGAGGCGGCCCTGCTCCATGGACGTGGAGGCCAGGCCGGGAAACCCGATGACGTCGCCGGCCGCGTAGATGTGCGGGACGTCGGTCTGGTAGAACTCGTTGACCTTGATCAGGCCGGTTTTATCCGTCGCGATGCCGACGGCTTGCAGGTTGAGTTCGTCGGTGTTGGAGGCGCGCCCCATCGAGAACAGCAGCATATCCGTCACCACCGTCTTGTTGCTTTTCAGACCGGTGACGACGCGGTTCCGGTCGTCGAGTTTGATGTCGCCGATCTCCTCGTTCAATTTGACGTTCACGCCGCTGGTCCGCATTTGATAGATCAGCGCCTGGATCACTTCCTGGTCCACGAAGCGGAGCAACTCATTCCGCCGGTCGATCAAGGTGACCTTGACGCCGAAGGCGGAAAACATCGTGGCATACTCGCAGCCGATGACGCCGCCGCCCAGGACGGCCATGGTCTTGGGCATCGATTCGGCGCTCAGGATCGTGTCCGAGTCGCAGATGTTCTTGCTGTTGAAGGGGATGGCCGGCTCGCGCCGCGGGCGGGAGCCGGTGGCGATCACGATGTACTCTGCGGTCAGCAGCTCTTCATGGCCGTGCTGCTTGCCGACCCGGATCGTATGCGCGTCGTGGAACGAGGCGGTGCCGTGGACGATCTCCACGTCGTTGCGTTCGAGCTGGTTGGTCACAATGGCCAGCTCGTTCTTGATGACGTGGTCCTTGCGCGCCATCAAGTCGTTCATCGTGAAGCTCTTCTTCAACGACATGGAGACGTTGGTGAAGGCTCGGAGCTTGAGGCCGTGCAGGTAGTAGATCGCGTCCTTGAGGGTCTTGCTGGGCAGCGTGCCGGTGTTGACGGAGGCGCCGCCGACCTGGTCCTTTTCGACGACGACCACCCGTTTGCGGAGCTTGGCCGCCTGGATGGCGGCTTTCTGCCCTGCGGGGCCGCTGCCGATGACGAGCAAGTCGTACTGGTAATTCGCCATAGTCCCTTCTAGAAAGGTTCAGGTTGAGGCTGAGGTCAAGGCATGGAAAATCTTACTCAACCTTAACCTCAACCTTAGCCTGTTACTTAGAGCAGCGCCTTGGCGGCCCGGAACGCCGCGTCCATGTCGGGCAACTGCGTCAACTCGGGTGCGATTTGCAGGTAGCGGATCACGTTGTTCTTGTCCACCACCATGACGGTACGGGCCAGGATGTGCGGGCCTTCGACCAGCAACCCGTAGGTCTTGCCGAAGTCGCCGCCGCGGTAGTCGGACAGGAACGTCACGTTGGCGATCTTGGCTTCCTTCGCGAAGCGGCCCTGCGCGAACGGCGTGTCCACGCTGATCGTGATCAGCTCGATCGATTTGTCCAGGCCGCTATTCTTCTCGCTGAGATGGTGGGTCTGCTGTTCGCAGACCGGCGTATCCAGCGACGGCACGATGTTCAGGATTCGCACCTTGCCTTTGGTGTCGGCGAGATTGATCAGCGAGAGGTCGCCCTTCGCCACCTTGACGTTGCGGAGCTTGTCTCCGACCTTGATGCCGGGTCCGACCAGCGCCAGCGACTCGCCTTTGAATGTGACGGTGTGGCCCTTGCCGGCGGTCGCGCTGCGGCTTGCAACCGGCAGGTCCTTGTACATGAAGCCGGTATCGGCAGGCTTGCCCTTGCCGTCGCAGCCGGACAGCGCGATGGAACCGGCGAGAATAAGCGTTACGATGCTCTGGTATGTCATTGGTCACCTCTCTTCTAATGGTACGTACGAGCCTCTAATTTATCGACTCTTTATCTGGCGTAGTCAAGGCTTCAAAAACGTGATCAGCAGGGAATTGACGGTCTCCGGCTGCTCCCATTGCGGAATGTGGCCGGCCCTGGGAACCAACGCAAAGGAGGCGTCTTTAATCATACGATGCAACTCGCGTCCGACTTCAGGGGGAAACACCTTGTCCTCCTCGCCCCAGATCACGAGGGTCGGGCGGCTGATCTCCCCGATGCGGAGCGCGAATCCCTGTTCCCAGAGCGGCAGGCTCCTGGCGGTGGCCATGACGGCGCGAATCAGCCCCGGCTGTTTGCGATTCTGAGCGGATCGGTCGATCACGGCTTGCGTGAGCCGGCTGTGGTCGTGGACGATTTCCTTGAGCACGTCCCCCGTGACCCAACGGCCGAACAGCCAGTTGCCGAACCGGATCAGCCAGACCGGTGCGGACGTGTCGATCGCGCGTTTGAACAGGGGGCTGGCCATCTTCTCGCGGACGCCTTTGGGCAGGCCACCGATCAGCACGAGGCGGTCCACACGGTCCGGCTGGGCGAGGGCCATGCCGATGGCGAGCCCCGCCCCCATTGAATTGCCGACCAGGACGGCTTTCTGTATCCCCAGCGCGTCCATGAAACCACGGAAGGAGGCGACCATCTCGGCGGGGGTGTAGGCGCTCTCCGGCTTGTCGGACAGTCCGGAACCGGGCAGGTCCAACGTGATGACGCGATAGTGCGGTGCGAGGGCGGCCTGCTGGTACTCCCACTGCCACAT
>DASWIN010000086.1:0-1802 GCA_036397655.1 Nitrospiraceae bacterium
ATCGAGACGATCGGGCTGTAGCAGATTGTTCAAGAACCATTTTGATACTCGTAGCTAGCGGAGCCGCAGGCAATCTCAGATGGGACTGGAACGCTCTGCAGGATGGTCAAAAAGTCCGTCCAGCGAGGCCGCAGCGAGCGAGGGCCCGAGGCGTACGTCTTTCGGTACGGTGAGGGTCCGAGCGATGCGAGAACAAAGCTGGAGGGCTTTTTCAACATCCTGCTATTTCAGCGACTGCATGTCGATGACGAACCGGTAGCGCACGTCGCCACGGACCACACGGTCGTAGGCCCCGTTGACCTCCTGGATCGGAATCACTTCCACGTCGGAGGGAATGCGGTGCTCGGCGCAGAAGTCGAGCATTTCCTGTGTTTCCCCGATGCCGCCGACGAGCGAGCCGACGAGCCGCCTCCTGCGGATCACAAGGGGAAAAGCATTGATCGAGAGGGGCGTGTCGGGCGCGCCCACAAGAATCAGCGTGCCGTCGGTCTTCAGCGTCTCCAGATACGCGTTCATGTCATGCTGGGCCGAGACGGTATCGAGGATGAAATGGAAGCGCTGGCCGAGCGCGGCAAGCGACGCCGAGTCGGAGACCACGATGAAGTCGGCGGCGCCGAGACGCCCGGCGTCCTTCCGTTTCTTTTCCGAGTGGCTCAAGACCGTCACCTCCGCGCCCAACGCGGCGCCGATCTTCACGGCCATGTGGCCCAGGCCTCCGAGACCGACGACCGCGAGCCTGTGCCGCTTGCCCACGTTCCAGTGGCGGAGCGGGGAATAGGTGGTGATGCCGGCGCACAGCAGGGGCGCCGCCTGCTCGGGCGGCAGCTTGCGCGGCATCCGCAGGACGTAGCGCTGATCCACGACGATCTGGGTGGAATAGCCTCCGTAGGTCGGGGTTTTCTGATCCATCTCCGTCCCGTTGTAGGTCCAGGAGACGTGCCGGTCGCAATATTGCTCCTCGCCCCGCTTGCACGGCTTGCAGGTCCGGCAGGAGCCCACCATGCAGCCGACACCGGCCATGTCGCCGACCTTGAATCGCTTCACCCGTGCGCCGGCTTGTGCCACCGTGCCGATGATTTCATGCCCGGGGACCATGGGGAAAATCGAGCCGCCCCATTCGTTCCGCGCCTGGTGGACATCGGAGTGGCAGATGCCGCAATAGCGAATGTCGATCAGCACGTCGTTCGGACCCGGTTCCCGACGGGAAAAGGTGAAGGGCGCCAGGGGCGCCCCGGCAGCCATCGCTGCATAGCCGCGTGTCTGTCCCATGTGCCGTGCCTCCAATGGATCCCGCGCAGGCGCGCAGCGGTGCGCGCGCCGGTTTGTGGGGGTATTGTGATGGGGGACGAGGCTCCCACGCAAGTCCCTCTCTTCCTGCAAGGCGGCCGCCGGCCCTTGCGTCCTTTTCGGACCTTCTCCGTCTGTATGGATAGAGGCCGGCATGGTGCCGAGCCCGGGAATCAAGGAGGAACGACCATGAGACCCCACCTGTCGCTTGATGTGCGTAACGTGTCTGCGTCGGTTGCGTTTTATCAAAAGGTTTTTGGCGTGGCGCCCCAGAAGCAGGCCGCGGACTATGCCAAGTTCGACCTGACTGAGCCGGCCTTGAACTTCTCGCTGGTTTCCACCACCGGCACGATCAGCCGGGTGAATCACCTGGGTATCGAAGTCGGGTCGGCCGGCGAGATTGCCTTCTGGAAACAGCGCTTGCAGGAAGAAGGCATCCTGGAAAAGGTCGAGGACGGCATCGCCTGCTGCTTCGCGCGGCAGGACAAGCTGTGGTTCACCGATCCGGACGGCAA
>DASWIN010000087.1:0-12402 GCA_036397655.1 Nitrospiraceae bacterium
TCGGCCCACCGGGCGCCCATGCGGTCCGCCAGCCAGTGCGCCTTCGTCTTCCAGACTTCCACATCGCGGTAGGACCAGATCACAACCGGCACACAGAGCAGACGGCCGACCAGCGAGGCCGCCAGGTTGGCAAATCCAAGAAACGCATGGACGATGTCCGGTCGTTCGGCGCGGATGAGCCGCGCCAGCCGATACAGGACGCGAAAATCCCCCTTGCCCGATCCGTCCAGCGTCGAGACCCGAATCCCGCGCACCCGCAACTCTTCAGCCACGGCATGGTCCTTCTTCAGACCGCAGACGAGCACGTCGAACCGGTTGCGGTCCAGCCGCGAAGCGAGCTCCAAAATTTGCGTCTCCGTCCCGCCGACACCCAGCCCCACAGTCACCAGCAAGACCTTGAGCCGCCGGCCCCGACGCGTTTCCGGCGCATTCCCCGCAACAGCCCCGGCCGGTTTCGGTTCTGTATCAATCATGGCCCCAAACCTGTTGTGAATGACGAAAGCGACGGCCGGTTGCGACGGTCCTGCAGGCGCTGCCCGAGGCCCGTTCGATCCCAGAGCCGTTCGAGGGTGAAGGCGGCGAAGAGGATAATCACCGGCTCGACCGGAAGGCGGTACCTGGTTGTCCCGTGCATCACGAGAGTCAGCAGGCAGAAATATGCGACCCACAGGTACAGAATCCAGGGCGTCGGTGGGACCCGGACGGCCAGCGCCATTCCGACAAGGAACAGAGGCAGGAGCCATCCATAGGACAGCAGGTTGATGAGCGCGTCCCGTTCGGGAGTTTGCGTCTTCGGAAACAGGCTCCAAAATCGCTTCAGCTTGTGCACTTCCAGCTTCACGAGATCGAAGGGGCGATGGAACAGCATCTGCGAGAGAAACGCGACATAGGCCGCGCGGTATGCCTCGGAGCTCATCGGCTCCGGATCCACCCAGCCGCCGATGGCGTCCGGGTTATTCAGGATTATGAGATTGTTGGCGCCGAACAATGTGACCCAGTGCGTGGCCACGATCGGGATGACAGAGCCGGTCACCACGTAGTTCCTGATCGTCCACGGGAGAATCACGACCGCCATCCACAACCAGATGGTGGCCATGACCACGAGCGCCCGTTTTGTGGATCTGAACTCGATCCAGATCCAGCAGAACAGCACCGCGGGGATGAACATCAGCATCGGCCTCGTCAGGCTGGCCAATCCCAGGACAACGCCCGCGAGGGCCAAACGACGCGGCGAGAGATCCTCCCGCAGCATGGCCAGCGCGTACAGGAAGACCGTGGAAAGGAAAACGAACAGGGTTTCGGACATCAGGATGCCGCTATAGTACACCAGATGCGGGTAGACGGCCGCGATGGCCGCAGCGACCATGCCGACCCGTTTCGTAAACACCCGTTCCCCGATCAAGAGGATTATCACGCAGGTCAAGGCTCCGAGCACGGATTGGGCCACTTTCACCGCGGCATAACTGTGCCCGAAGAGCAGATACAGCAGGCCCAGGAACAGCGGGTATCCAGGAGGATGGATCAGGTAGGGCATGCCATAGATGGTAAATCCCGTGCCGGAGGCCAGCGAGAGACCCACCAGGTCGTATTCCTTCCAATCCGTGAACGTATCCTGAGTCGGGACGTCCATGCCGATGACAAACGCATTGAACAGGAGCCGCACGATCAACGCCGCGGCAAACAGCCAGAGCGCAGGGAGTCTCCCGGAGAGGACCCGGCTGAGCACGTCCCTGCGGCTTTGCGATGACAAGCCCATCCCCGCCTCTGCGGCAGGCTCCCCGTCGACCTGAGGCATGTCAGTTGTGCGCCCGACCGGCATGGGCCAGCTCCAGATAGCGTTGTTGCATCCGTGTCATCTCTACGTCCTGGTCCGCGACATCCGAAACGAGCCTTCGATTCCACTCAGCCATGGATGGCTTGACGCCGGCGGCGAGCGCTTCAACCAGCGCGCCGGCCACTTCCTCCGGTTCGGGATCGACGATGAATCCGTTCTGCTGATGCCGGATCAGCTCGGCATACTGCGGCAGGCGGCTCAACACGGGCACGGCTCCGCAGGCCATGGATTCCAGGAGCGTGTTGGGCATGCCGTCGGACCGGGGTATCATCACCACCGCGTCCGCCAGGTTGTACCAACGAGACATGTCGTCATAGGGAATCGTGCCCGCGAAGGTGACGCGATCTGCGACGCCCCCCTCCTGCGCCTCGCGGCGAAGCTGCTCGACATAGTTCCGATCCGCACGCTGCTCGGATATCACGAGCACTGCGTCCTTGATTGTGGCGATGACACGGGCCAGCGCCTTGACGACCACGTCGTGCCGGTAAAACGGCTGGGCGATCCGGGGGCTGAAAATCACCCGATCGGACGGGCGGAGGCCCCATTGCTTCCGCAGATCCTGCGTGTCCAGTCCGGGACGAAACATCTTCAGATCGACTCCCCACCCGATGCGCGTCACGGAGGCCGTGGCCGGCAGCAGGGACCTCATCCTCTGTTCCATGTAGGCTGAATGCACGGTGACCAGATCCGCGGACCGGAGCAGACGTGTCGTGAGCAGCTTGCCGTACCACTCCTTGAATGCCCCCTGCTCCTCCAACACGTCGCTGCCCCACGGCGTGACGACCAATGGATGCGGCCTCGCCGGCAGCAACCCCCACGCCAGGCCCCGCGCGTAGTGGACATGCACGATATCCGGCCGGAGTCGTGTCACCATGCCGGACAGCCGCGCGGCCGAAAACACACGGCCGAGCTTGCGCGGACCGGCTGAGGCCGTCAGGTCCACCTGTCGAAACGCCGTCGGCGTCGGGTGTGCCGGCTCCACCGTCAGCGCCGTCACGTCGTGGCCGCGCCGGGCGAACCACTCGATCCACCGCCGGAAGGTGACGGAATCGCAGGGTCCGACAAAACAAAGCCGCAGCTGCTCCATGCGCGAGGCCGGTTCCCTATGATAGGACACGCAGTTCCGGCGACTGCACGAGGGCTTTCAACTCCCGGACCGATTGCTGGAGATCATGGTATTGCCGGGCGTAGTCTCGCGCCCGGCTGCCCATGTCGGCCCGATGGGCTTTCGAGGCGCAGATCCGCTCGGTTTCCTCGGCCAATCGTTCGAACGACCCCCCGGCACAATAGCCGATCCGGTGGCGCGTCAACGCGCCGTCGGGATCCACCGTCCACGAGAGAATCGGGGTCGCCTGCATGGCGGCCTGTACAAACGTATTGGGAAACCCTTCGTAGGTGGACGTGTTCACAAACAGCTTCGCCTCCTCGAAGAACCGTCCGACGTCCTGCCACGCGACGTCTTCGTGAACAACGACGTTCGGCAAGGCGGCCGCCCGGCTCCTGATGGCCTGGCACAAGTCCTCATGGACTTCATCGCGCGTGAGCACCATCACGAATCGTTCGTTGGGAAGGCGCCCGGCCAGATCCAGGAACATCTCCGGCTGCTTGAGCGGATGCATCCGGCCGACCCACAGAACGGTGGACTTCGCGCCGGTGGCGGGGGCCGGCGGCACCGGGTGGCCGGTCCGGATCAACACGCCCTCGCACCGATACCGGGCCCTGAACCGGCGCATCTGTTCGTCGGTCCGACACACGACCGCATGGGCCAGCCGGCACCCCAGCGGAAACAGACCGCGCCACGGACCGCGCACGTTACCGTTCGCATCCGACAGGTCGGCGGAGGATGCCACGACATAAACGAATCGACGACGCAGCAGGCGGCAGATCAGCGCATAGGCGCCGACCTCGGCGCCTGCACCGGCATGCAAATAAACATCGGCATCGATGGCGCGTAGTTGCCCGAGCATGTCGCGAAACGCGGACACCGCCGCGAGGAATCCGCCCGGGGCAAGACGCCCCTTCCCCTTCCGCTTCACGATCGTCAGCGCGCCGCAGGATTCGATCCCCGGTTCCTCCCGGACGGTCACCAGCACGGTCACCCGGTAGGCGGGATCGCGCGCCAGCTCGCTGGCCAGGAGATAGAACTGCACCTCCGCGCCACCGAACGGGTATCCGCTGGACCTGTCGTAGAGCCCGTAGCCGAGCGGGGAGATGAAACAGACGCGAAGTGGACGCCCGGCGGCGACAGCCGCCTCCGCATCAACCGCGGTTCTGACGGCGGACTGGACGCTCATGTCTCGCGTCGGCCCCGCATGCTGATCGATCCGCCGCATTCACCGAACCGGAGCACGTCCATCATACGCGTGAACTTGATCGGGCTGGTCATCGTGATCTCGCCATAGCCGGCACGGGAAAACCAGCTGCGGACTTCCCGCGTGGAATGCAGATGATTATAACGGGGCGAATACCAGTCGTAGAGACCGAACTGCACCGTGTCATAGTCCTTCGCCTCCGACAAGTCGCGCTCCGGCACGCAGGCGATAAAACCGCGCAGGAGGGTGAAGACGAACCGGTTGCGGATGATGAGGCGGCCGCACCATTTATATCTCGTCTCGGGCGACAGGCACCGCATCACCATGCGCAGCAGTTCCGTTCCCGTCACTTTGAGCGGGCTTCTTCGCTCATAGACCATCACATGGAGATGCCCGCCCGGGCGGACCAGCGGGGCGATGGTTTCGAATGCCCGCGCCGTCTGCCGGGTATGGTGCAGGACCCCCCAACTCACCACGAAATCAAACTGCGCGGGTCGGAACGGAAGGTGAAACAGGCTGGCCTGCACGACCTCGACGTCGCCCACATCTTTCGTGACCCGTCGCGTGATGTCGACCGCGGCATCGCTGAAGTCGACGGCGACGACTCGTGCGCCCAACAACGCCATCGCGTAGGTCCACCGGCCCGTCCCGCATCCGACATCCAGGACCGTCCGCCCCTTGAAATAATCTTTGGGCAGCTGCACATCCGCCAGCCAGTCGTCCACCAGCGTCGGCGAGATGCGAAGGTATTGCGCCGAGGCATAGCGGCGATGCTCAAAGTCGAAGGCGCCGCGGATCTGCCGCTCCGCCGGGCTGAGCGGCGGCAGCATCCTGACCACCCCATCGCGGACCGGGTACGACGCGGCGCAGGCCTTGCAGGCATAGCCCTCCGCCGTCGCGTCGAGCGCGGCACGGCACAGGGGACAGATCAGGAGTTGGCCGAGATCAGGCCCGCAGGCGGGCATCGTGACAGTCATTCGCCACCACCGGCCGGTTCCGGCCGGAGCCTCCAATCACCCTGAGCAGGTCTTCGACGCGATGCCGGTAGGTATGCGCCGCCAGGACATGCTCGTAGGCCCGGTCCACCATGGCGCGACGATACCCCTCGTCCTTGAATCGCTCGACCGCCTGTTCAAGATTCGACAGGTCCTTCTTGACGGAGATGAAATGCTCATCGGCTTTCAGGATCCCGTTGTACTGTCCCTCGACAAGCATTTGGCACGTCTTGGTTCCGATTGCCTCAAAGTGCCGGGACGACACGGCTTTCCCCGGCACGGAGTTCGCGCGATCCTGGTAAAACCGCCCCCGCACGTCCTCGAAACCCGCCGCGGGGTTTCCCCTGAGATACTGCTCCACCAGCCGCTTCGTCCGGTCATCCCGCTCAAGACAGCGCACTCCTGATTCCGCCCCGATCGTGCCCTTGCAGGAGCCGAGAAACTCCTTCCATTGCGTTCGGGAATGCCGCTGAAACCGGATATCCGTCACCAATCCCCACTCGCCCGCGAGGGCCTGGAACCGGTCCAGCAGGTCCGTCCGCTCCGTATCCCCGATGAACATCGACGAATACCGGTCGCCGCGAAATCCCACGTCGATCGGACGCGTGCCGGCGGACGGCTTGTAGACGTCGGGGTTCAGCGCGGCCGGCGCCGGCACGACCTCGGATTCGGCGCACTCCTCATAGAGCCATCGCGCGGCTGGCAGCGGAAGCTGCGTGGCGATGTAATCGGCGCCCACCGCCTTCATGAACCCGATCTTCTCAGGCATCAGGTCGTACTCATTTCCGACGAAGACGAGCAGCTTGCCCCGGCGACTCCCGAAGTAGTGCGCGCCCAACCGGAGTAGCGACAGGTTATCGCCCGCGGCCGAATGCAGAATCACCGCCAGTCCGTACCCGGGAAGCTTCTTGAGGCCCCGATGGTACTCGAACAGGTTGTTGACGTTGCACAACTCGACATCCAGGAGGGGGGACGCGCACCAGGCGTCGCGCCAATCCGCCAGGTAGGACAGTCGGTCGTACTCTTCGGCGAACATGAATTGGACGCGGCGCGCCCCCCGCCAGCGCGCGGGGAAATGATTCGGAGAGAGCCGGAGGCCTCCCACCAGCGTGTCGGCGACCACACGCCGCCAGTGGGGCTGGCTCTTCGCATAGAACACGATGGTCCGGACCCGGCTGTTCATGCGCGCCCTGCGTTAGCCGCTTCCCAGATGGATTTTGTGTTTGTCCACACAAGACTCAATCAATTCCAAATTGGCCTTCGTCCACGCAATCGTCCGTCTCAAGCCCTCCATCAGGTCGACCCGGGCCTCGAACCCGAGCACCCGCTTGGCCTTGTCCGTGCTGCCGAAACGGCGCCCTGCGTGGTCCCACTCGCGCGACGGAAGGAACGTGAGCGGCGCCGGATTGCCGGCCAGGCGGTTCACCGTCTGCGCCAGTTCCAGGATGGTCGTCTCCTTGCCGCTCGCCAGGTTATAGACATCTCCCGGCTGGCCCTCCAAGGCGCACAACACCAACCCCCGCACAATGTCCTCGACGAAAATAAAGTCGCGGCTGGCGCGGCCTTCGTTCTCCACCGTCAGCGGCCACTGTTTCAGCGCCCGGTAGACGAACGCCGGCGTCACGTTGCGCCACACGGTGGCCGGCGTGCCGCGCCACTGCCCGGCCCCCAGGATCTCGCCGGGGCCATAGACGTTCTGAAACCTCGCGCGGACCGTGGGCAGCCGATGCTGCCGCCAGTAATAGACCGAGTAAAATTCCCCGACGACTTTCGAAATCTGGTAGGGGCTGTCCAGATCGAAGGGCACCGGCCCGTCTTCCTGGGTCGCCTGCGCCTGCTCGAAAGTATGCGGGGCCAGCGTGCAACCGGACGCCGCGTAGATGACCTTCTTGATCCGTGTCCGGCCTTTGAGGTGTTCGTAGAGTTTCAGCGTTGTCATCAGATTGTTGTCATGGTCGGCGATCGGATCGGCGATCGAGCTTTGATTGCCGTGATAGGTCGCCAGATGGAACACGTAGTCACAGTCGTCCGGCAACTGCCGCAGCACCGCATCGTCCGCGATGGAGCCTTCGATCATCAGGACCCGATCGTCGCGAGGCACCTGGCTCCGCTCCGACGAAAGAAAATTGTCCACGATCACGAGCCGCGCGCACCCTGCCTCCAGCGCCATCCGGACCAGGTTGCCGCCGACAAATCCAGCGCCCCCGACGACCAGCAGCGAGGCCCCGCTCAGCCTCGCCAGCGCTGGGTCGCAGCCGGTTGAACGGACATGGCCTGTCATTTCTTGCCTTCGGCCGGTTTCAAATGGGTGTAGGTTTCCTGGAGGCCGTGCTTCCGGTACCACTCGATCGCCGCCGCGACGCCGGACTCCAGCGGCGTGCCCGTCTTCCAGTTGAAATCCCTGTTGGTCTTCGAGGGGTCGAGCAAAATCGTATAAACGTCGTCCGGATTGCGCGGGCGGACTTCCACGTCCTGCCCCGGCGTGATGCCGAGGGCCTTGATGGTCGCGTCATAGAGCTCCTTGATGGCGAAGTCGGATCCGGACGAGATGTGGTAGACCCCGGGAGCGCCCGCGCCGTCGATCGCCTTCATGACGACGTCCACAAGGTCGTCGACGAAAATGAAGTCGCGTCGGGTATCCATGACGAAGCAGGGCTTCTGGTTCGTCAGCCGGTGATAAAACGTCGGCAGGGGGCCGCTGATGTTCCGGGGCCCGTAGGCGTTCGCGAGACGGAAGGAGAGCCACTCCAGGCCGCTGAGCATCACGTACTGTTCGCCGGCCGTCTTGCTGATGGCATAGCTGGTGCCTTCGGGCCTGATCGGATGCGCCAGCGTGATCGGCTGCTCGAGGGGCTTCAGCCCGTAGCAGAGCGACGTTTGAAAATAAATGAACCGCCGGACCTGCCGGCGACGGGCCGCCTGGACCACGTTCGCGGTTCCCACGACATTGGTCCTGGCGTCCTCCACCCAGTTGTCCGGATCCTTGTAGGAAGCCGCGGCATGCACGAGCAGCTCGGGCCTGAACTCCGCGCAGAGCCGGTCCACCAGCGCCTGGTCGGCGATGGTGCCCTCCACCAATTCGAGCTGGCGGTGCGCCGGCAGGTTGTCCCGCCGCCCCGTGGCAAAATTGTCGATCACGAGCACGCGGTCGCCACGGGCCAGCAGGCGGTCCGCCACGTGCGAGCCGATGAATCCGGCCCCCCCGGTGATAAGCACGTTCATGACGCGGCCTCCCCTCGCATGTTTCGGAACGACGCCGCGCGGTCATGGAATCGCTGCTGCCAGAGTTCCAGGCAGAGCAGCCCCCAGACTTTCCGGCCAAACCGATGCTCGCGGTCGATCCCCGCCAGCACCTTGCGATTGTCCACGAGCGACCGGCTCAGCGCCGGGCGCGACGAGAGGACGTCGAGGACGAACTCCCGCACGGGTCCCGGTTGCGTGAACCATTCCTGCAGCGGCACCGGGAAGCCCATCTTGTCGGTCCGGTTGGCGATGGACTCCGGCAGCACCGACCGCATGGCGTTCTTGAGCACGTGTTTCATACGCCCGTCCCTGAACTTGACGTTCGAGGGAATCGTCGCCGCCAGTTCGATCAACTGGTGGTCCAGGAAGGGGACGCGGGATTCCAGCCCGTGGGCCATGCTCACCCGATCCTCGACGTGCAACAGCGCCGGCAGCAGCGTCTTGAAGTCGAAATGCGTCATGCTGTCGAAATAGGACTCCTTCTGCACGTTGCCGCCTCGGAAAATGCCGCGGAAGACATCGTACGGCGCATAGCCCTCGAGCAGCGGCCAGTTGATTTCATCGCCGAGGTCGCGCGCGCGATTGATCAACCTGAAATAGCGCTGGTCGAGGTCCTCGAACAGGCCGTCGCGCCAGAACTCCTGCAGGAGCGGCTTGTACTCGCGCAGCGTGCCCAGGTTGGGGATGATGGACTCGTAGGTCACGACGAAAGTCCCGCTGTGCATCGTGCCGTCGATCGCCGCCTTGATGCACTGCTCGAAATAGGCGATGAGGTACCGCGCGTAGCCGCCGAATATCTCGTCCCCCCCCTGCCCGCCAAGGACGACTTTGCGATGCCGGCGCGCCAAGCCGGACACCATGAACTGCGGGAAGGACCCGGGGCCGGCGAGGGGGTAGTCCAGATGGTAGACGACGTCCGCAATCCGTTCGACGAAATCGTCCGCCGTGATCTCGATTTCGTGGAGCGGGAACCGGCAGCGTTTCGCCAGTTCCTGCGCGTAGCGGCTTTCGTCGTAGGCGGGGCCGAGCGCGAATTTGCCGGTAAAGCCCATGAAGTCCGAGGGCAGGCGGGCCGAGGCCAGGGACGCCACGATGCTGGAATCCAGGCCGCCGCTGACGTAGGCGCCGAGAGGCACGTCGCTGACCAGATGCGCGGCCACGGAGTCCTCCAGCAACGCCTTGACCCGGTCCTCAAAATACGGACCCGTATGGTCCCAGTCCAGGTCGTAGTAGACCTCCCAGTAGCGCCGTATCTCAGGCGCGCCGTTGCGGGCCGTGAGGACGTGGCCCGGGGGCAGTTCCTGGATGCCTTTGAAGAGGGTCTTCCCGGCCAGGCAAAATTGAAAGGTCAGATAGTCCTTGAATCCCTCCAGATCTGTCTCGATGGCGTCCACGAACGGCAGCAGGGCTTTGGCCTCCGAGGCCACGTACAGCACCCCCTCCGCAACCATATAATGGAGCGGCTTGACCCCGAAGCGGTCGCGCGCGCAAAAGAGGGTGTGCCGGGACTCGTCCCACAGCGCAAATGCGAACATGCCGCGAAAACGGTTGACGCAGTCCTCGCCCCACTTCCGGTAGGCCCGCAGAATCACCTCCGTGTCGGATTGCGTGACGAACTGATCGGCGCCGAGCTCGGCGCGCAGCTCGCGATAGTTGTAGATCTCGCCGTTGTAGCTGATCCAGTTGCCCTGCCCGTCGCTCATCGGCTGCTGGCCGGTCGCCAGATCGATGATGCTGAGCCGCCGGTGCGCCAGCCCCACGAACCCCCGGTCATGCCGCCACCGCCCCTCGCCGTCCGGACCGCGATGCTGTTGCAGCCGGTTCATCGCGGATAGATCGCGGTCCAGACCGGAGATCCGCTCTTGAGAAAGGTTAAGGATGCCGGCAATCCCGCACATCGTATGTCACCCGCGCTCGCGGGGCCTCCTGCCCTTCGCGTACAGGAACCAGCCCCAGCGCCGCGCGAAGAGCCGCAGCCACGACTCGGGGATGACCCGCCCCAGTTTCGGCCACATCTCGCGTTGCAGGCATCCCGCGAAACATTCCACGTCCCCAAACCGGCGAAGCAACCGGCGCAGCTCCGCCCTGGAATAGACCTCGCCGATCGGATTGCCGTCACCGTCGATGGCGCGGACAAGCTCGCCCATGGCACGGCCGGTTCGCACGTGGTTCGCGAACATCTGGAGGCGATAATTGGCCGAGTTCCGGTGGTACATCATCAGAATCAGGCG
The DNA here is from genome assembly GCA_036397655.1 of Nitrospiraceae bacterium. Classification (GTDB taxonomy): domain Bacteria; phylum Nitrospirota; class Nitrospiria; order Nitrospirales; family Nitrospiraceae; genus 2-02-FULL-62-14. The sequence goes on from DASWIN010000087.1 coordinate 10,616, forward strand.
GCCGTACGGTTTCAGGACCCGGAAGAGCTCGTCGATGGCCGCCCGTGGGTTCGGCGTATGGTGCAACACCCCCATGGAACAGGCGCAATCGAAAAACTCATCAGGGAACGGCAGGGACTCGGCATTGCCGACCGTGAATTGTCCCGACAGGCCCTGCAGTGCAAACCGCTTGCGGCAGAGCGCGATCCCCGTGCCCGTCAAATCCACCCCGAACACGCGCGCTCCCTCGGCGGCGTACTTGCCCAGCACGTAGCCGTTGCCGCACCCGACATCCAGCACGGCCCGGCCCTTGAAAAAACGGTATTCATGCAAGGCATGGGAAAAGACCAGACTTTCGTTGACCTCCCGCAGGCGGTCGTAGACGTCGAAATACTGCGCCGTGCCGCGCTCGGCGGGAATCGCGGCGGCGGCGACCGGATGACCCTCCCAAAACCGGCGCACGTCGTCCACTGTCGTCCTCTGTTCAGCGACCATCGTGGTGTCGTTTCGCACTGGTATTCCGAGACGTCAGCCGGCACGCTCCTGCGCGGCGTGCAAGCCCGGCAATGTATCGCGGAGACAGCGGCGGATTTCATCGGAGAACAACCGCTCTTCCGATTCCCACACCCACTGGCTGCGAAGCTGTCGGCGCACCGAAGCGGTCCCCGCCGCATCCCGGTCCTTCAGGAGCCGCTCCACCGCCCGGGCGATGGAGGAGGGGTCCTGCGCGTCGATGCAGAGACCGGCCCCGGCCGCACGCAACACCGATGCGATCTGCGGAAGCTCAGGATACAGAATGGGCACCCCGGCCGCGATGCTTTGAAACAGCTTGTTCGGCAGCGCCACGCGATAGTCGGCCGAGCGGGCAAAGTACAGGATCACGGCCGCGTCGGCGTCCCGTACGGTCGGGACGACTTCCGTCGGCGGCAGGAACCCGACCAGATGCACGCGTGACGAGAGCCCCTTCTCCCGAAGCCTGCCGGCATAGCCGGGGTATCCGTCCCCCACGAACGCCAGATGGACGTGGTCCGGCAGGCGTTGCACCGCTTCGATCGCGGCGTCCGCCGCATAGCCCTGCTTGGCATTCCCGATCGCCACCAGCAGAAAGTCTCCGGCGCGCAATCCCAGACGGTCCCGCAGGCCGCGGCTTACGGGACGGTCGAGCCGGACATCGTGGCAATTGCGCACGACGACCGGGTCGACGCCGAATCGCTTCCGCATGAGCTCACCGACGCCCTCGCTGACCGTCAGGACCGCGGCCGCCCGCTTGATACAGGCCCGCTCCAGCCACAGCTGAAACGGCGCGATGAACCGTCGTTCGAACCGCGTGCGCTCCGAATCCTCCACCATTTGGGAGTAAAAGTCGTGGGCATCGTAGACGATGGGCGCGCGCGCCATGCGCGCCGCCATCCACACCGCGGGGAACGAGCTGAATTCGTGCAGGCAATAGAGCGAGGCGCGCGGCAACCGCGCAAACACCTGCCAGACATAGCGGCGGAAGTATCGCAGCAGCCAGTACAGAAAGAACGGGGCCTGCACGACCGCGGGCAGGCCGTCGAAGCGGATCCAGGAACGGGCGCGACGCGGTCGGGGCTCCGCATCCCTGCCCATCGCCGGTTTGTCGTGGGGAAATTCCGGGGGCCGAGCCGGGTCCAGATCCCACCGCCGGCGGTCCGCCACCACCACGGAATGGAAGCCCAGACGCGCCAGCGTCATGGCCTGCTTGAGCGTGCGGCTGTCACGCCCGAGGGGAAGCGGCGTCACGGACACGATGGTGACCGCCCGTTCAGTAGCCAACCGACACCTCG
>DASWIN010000088.1:0-4339 GCA_036397655.1 Nitrospiraceae bacterium
AGGTGACATTAACAAGGATGGTACCATCGAGATGCCAGAGCTATATGAATACGTGCGGCCTAACGTGGAGCGAGTCGCCAGAAATCAGTACAACAACGAGCAGACCCCACAACTTCTGGCAAGCCCGGATGTGTTGAAGCGCGGCGGCGGACGATTGCTTGAACGCGTCCGGCCTTAAGCCGGCATAGGGCAGGAACAGGCAAGAACAGGAACGCAACCGGTTACAGGAAGCAGCGCGAAGCGTGAAAGGTGACAGGTCCATGAACGGCCTGTCACCTTTCCAGTTTAATAATAAGAGGGGCGGCATAGCCGTGAGCGGAATTCGCCGAAGGAGCGAGGCATCCACCGAGGTTCTGCCGGGAAGGAAAGCGGAAACTGACCGAGTCTGCGAGGGAATTTCAGAAGTCTTCCGCCCGGCAGAGCCCGGAAGGATCGCTCCGGGAGGCGCTGAAGCGAACGGGTAATACCGCCCCTCTGTGGCTGTTCTGAGTCTGCTGTGGCGAAAATGCCGGATACCCAGAGTGACCGCCTGTGACAGGCGCGAACAACCCCTGAAAAATAAGACAGTTTCTGTCCGGCTGCTGGTGGCATGAGGCTTGAAGCATTAGAAGCCGGATGGTGCAGCGGTTGCTTGACAAGGCCACGGGGGCGTTGCTATAGTTCCGCCGCTTTTTCGCCCGATGGACGGTCAGGCGCCAATCACGGCTGCGGACACGCATCGTTGGAAGTTGGTTCTTAACAAGGAGGAGCAGTAATGGGTTATCTCAAGGCAGTCGGTCTTATGACCGTACTCATGTTTGTCGTGGCCAGCGCCGCCGTGGCCGAGGAAAAGGATCCGCTCAAGCCGCGCGTTCCGCCGGATCAGAGGGCGGATGCCAAGAAAATGGAGAACCCGGTCCCTGAAACGCCGGAGAATATCGCCAAGGGCAAGGCGCTGTACGAGGGCAAGGGCACCTGCTTCAATTGCCATGGCAAGACCGGTGAGGGCAACGGCCCGGCCGGCGCGATTCTGAATCCGAGCCCGCGGAACTTCACGAACTGCAAGTTCCACAAGAAGCGGAAGGACGGCGAACTTTTCTGGGTGATAAAGAACGGCAGCGCCGGCACCGGCATGGTGTCGCTCACGCCGGGCACGATCACGGAAGAGGAAGCCTGGACGATCATCAACTACGAGCGGAGCTTCTGCAAGAAAGACTAGTTCCATCTCCGAAAGTCTGCGGAAGGGCCGGGGGACACCCTCCCGGCCCTTCGTGTTTGTGGGCTGTCTGTTGGCTCGATCAGCGGTTGGCGGACTGGGCGGCCGCGCGGAGCTTGGCCGGCTCCGGCTGATCCGAATTTGCGCATAGAGTGGAGCGAAAAGCGGCAGGCCGCCTTCCTTTCGGATCCCGTGCCTGCGCGCGGCTGACGAGCCGAACGATTTCATTCCAAGCAAACTCCCTTCCGCGGCGGTCCCGAGCTGCCATGGAGGGAGTTTGTCTTTGAAGGTGGGCGTGGGGATGGTGTAGAATGCACTGTCGGTCTGGAGGAGAACTCCCCTCAACCCATTGTATTGAGAGCATTTTCAAACGGAGGTTCAATCTGTTAATGCGCACCACCACGAGAGCTGGAATGTTGGCAGTCACGGCGGCGGCTGTGACGATGTTTGGATGGGTTGTCCTGCAGGGAGTGTTCCCCTCCTCCCCGGTGGATGCCGCAGTTCCGCCGGCACTGGCACAAGGGTTCGCCGAGATCGTCAAGAAAGTCACGCCGGCGGTGGTCAATATCGCCGTGACAGGCCATGAAGGCCGCCGCGGCGGACGGCGCCAGCTACCGCTTCCTCCCGGTCCCTTCGGGGGGCCTCCCGGCGAAGAACCGCCTGGCGAGGAGCCGGGTCCGCAGATTCCTCCGCCTCCAGGTCCTCCGGGCCGGCAGGAGCAAAGCGCGGGGTCCGGCGTGATCATCGATTCCAAAGGCTACATCGTCACCAACAATCATGTCGTGGACAATGCGTCGCAAATCACCGTGACGTTGAGCGACAAGCGGGAGTTTCCGGCGAAACTGATCGGAGCCGATCCCAAAACCGACCTTGCGGTCGTGAAAATCGAAGCGGACAATCTGCCCTCGCTCAAATGGGCCGATTACGACAAGCTGCAGGTCGGCGATGTCGTGCTGGCAGTCGGTAGTCCATTTGGATTGAGCTCCACCGTCACCCTCGGCATCATCAGCGCGCTCGGTCGCGGCAATGTAGGCATCGCCGATTACGAAGATTTCATTCAAACCGATGCGGCGATCAATCCGGGCAATTCGGGCGGCGCGCTCGTCAACATGACCGGCGACCTGATCGGGATCAATACGGCGATCTTCTCGCGGACCGGCGGATCGGAGGGCATCGGGTTCGCCATTCCCAGCAGCATCGCGGTGGACATTGCCGAAGCGCTGACCAAAACGGGGAAGGTCGTCCGGGGGTGGATGGGCATTGCGATTCAGGAAGTCACGAAGGATCTGGCCAAGTCCTTCAAACTTCCGGACAGCCGGAAGGGCGGGGTGCTCATCAGCGAGGTGAACGAAAGCGGTCCGTCCCATGCCGCGGGCGTCAGGCGGGGCGACATCGTCATCGGGTTCAACGATAAGGAAATCCAGAACGTCAGCCAGTTGCGGAACCTGGTGGCGCGCACGCTGGTCGGGACGACGGCCAGGGTCAAAGTGCTGCGCGAAGGCAAGGAACAGGTCATCACGGTCAAGATCGGCGAGCGTCCCTCGGACGAGATGCTGGCGCGGCGGGAGCCGGCCGGGTCCGTTCCCACGACGCCCGATGCGGAGAAGCCGCCGGACAACGTGTTGGCGTCGCTCAAGGTCCAGACGATCGATGCCGCCCTGCGGAGCCAATTGAACATCCCGGCAAAGACCAACGGCGTGGCGATTCAGCACGTCGAGGCGGGCAGCCAGGCGGAGGCCGCGGGGCTGCAGCGCGGCGATGTGATTCAGGAGGTCAATCGGGAAGTCGTGAAAAGCCTGGAGGATTACAAGAAAGCGTCGTCCAAGATCAAGAAGGAAGAAATGGTTGTGCTGCTGCTGAGCCGGCAGGGGAACACGCTGTTCGTGGCGGTCAACCCGAAGTGAGGCAGGTTGAGGTTAAGGTTGAGGTCGATTTTGGAGCGGGAAGCATCCTCGCCTAAGCCTGAACCTCAGCCTGCATGATCGGTTGTTATGGCTGACTGGAACGATTTTCAAAAGTGGCTCCAGGACTCGGTCTTCACGCCGCTGGAAGACCGGAAGATGCCGGTCATGGAGCACCTCGTGGAGCTCCAGGCCCGGCTCACGCGGACGGTGTTGCTGGTGGCGGCGGTGTTCATCGGCACGTTCTTCTATGCCGATGTGCTGGTGCAGTGGTTGCGCGTGCCCCTGCAGAACGCCTTCATCCCCGGCAAGCTGCAGTGGGTGCCGACCGATCTGCCGGTCGTGCCGTTCGTCTTTCTCGCGCCTGGGGAGGCCTTGTGGCAGAACGTGAAAGTGGCGGGGCTGTTCGCGCTCGTGCTGGCCACGCCCTACATGCTGTGGGAAGTCTGGCAGTTCGTCGTGCCGGGCCTGCACTCGCAGGAGCGGCGGTTCGTCGCGCCGTTCGTCCTGCTGAGCACCCTGGCCTTTTATTCGGGCCTCAGCTTCTCATTCTTTTTCGTGCTCCCGTTCGCCTTGAACTTTCTGATTTCCTACGGCGTCAACGCCGGTTTCATCCCCCAGATCTCCATCGCCCAGTATGTCGGGTTCTCTCTCTGGTTCCTGATGGTCTTCGGGTTGATCTTCGAGGTCCCGCTGGCGATCACGCTCATGGCCAAGCTGGGGTGGGTGGACGTGCCGTTTCTCAAGCGCTACCGGAAATGGGCGTTTCTGGGCGCCTTCATCTTTGCGGCGATCCTGACGCCCACGCCGGACCCGTTCAACCAGTGTTTGATGGCGCTGCCGATGTACATTTTCTACGAAGTGGGGATTCTCAGCGCCGGGTTCTTCAAGAAGAAGCCGGTTCCTGGAGAGAAACCGGAAGCGGAGACGGGAGCGGCGTCGAGGACGCCGGTTCCGGCCGCGGCGGTCATGAGCGAGGATCCCTACGTGAGCGTGCCCGGATCCGGGCGGCGCGGGTAGCGGGTGGATGAGCCGCGTGGCTCACGTGTAACGTTCTACGAGGAGAAGGAATGGCCAAGGAGTTAAAAGTGGTGCAACCCTCAGGCGGCGGGAACGGGGACGTCTGCACGTACCTGTGGGCCTGCGCCATCTGCGACGAAAACGAGACCTGCCAGAAGGACAAGGAAGGGCACAGCCGGTGGCTGGTCGCCAAGCGGCTGGAGCGAATCGAGTATACCGTCCT
>DASWIN010000089.1:0-17046 GCA_036397655.1 Nitrospiraceae bacterium
AGGGCTCTCCGTGGAAGAACGATTCGTGAGCTTGGACGACCTCCAGCGCGCCGACGAAATCTTCCTCACCGGCACCACCGTCGAAGTCCTGCCGGTCGTCCGCGTGGACGGCAAGGCAATCGGACCAGGCGGCTCCGGCAAGCCGGGCCCCGTCACGCTCAAAGTACAGGCCGCCTTCCAGCGCTTCGTCGGATAAGCGCAGAGGCGTTAGAAAGATATAGAGTAAGCAGGGTAGCGAGGCCTTGCCACCCTGATTCACACCGGCGCCGAAGCCATTCGCCCCTCGCCAGCCGCGCCCCCTTCCCCCTTGCGTTCACCTACCCAAAATGGTAGGTTGGGGCTCGTGTAAGTGGGCCTCGGGCCCACTTTTTGTTTGAGTCGGGTGCACACATGAGCTGGAGCACGCAGGAGCCGGCCGGAACGGCCAGGGGGCGCGACGCCCAGTTCATCGCGGAATGCGTCCGAACCATTGCAGCGCCGATCGCCCGTTCACTCGGCGTGGATGTCGTGGATGTCGAGTGTGTCGGGCAGGGCCAGCGGACGCTGGTGCGGGTGTTTCTCGACAAGCCGGGCGGCGTGAGCCTGGAAGATTGCGGACAGGTGCATGTCTCGTTGAGCCATGCGCTGGACGTCGAGGACCCGATCCCGCATTCCTACACGCTCGAGGTTTCGTCACCGGGGCTCGACCGGCCGTTCAAGCGTCGCGAGCAGTACCACCGCGCGCTCGGCACCGTGGTCAACCTCAAGCTCCGGACCCCGATCAACGGGCAGTGGCGGGTGGTCGGCACGCTGCGCGAAGTGCGCGACGATGGCGTGACGCTGTCGGTGGTGGAGAAACGGTCTGAGCAGACGGTGCAACTGACCTGGGACATGATTGCAGAGGGACGGCCGCAGGTCACCTTTTAGGACGGCCGCGAAGCGACAGAGCCTGGCAAGAGAGACCATATGCGAGGCCAAAAACAAGGATTGAGACTATGAACGGCAAAGAACTGATTGCAGTGTTTGATCGATTGAACCGGGAGAAGAGCATCGACGAGGCCCGGATTATCGGCACCGAATCTTTCAAAGAAGATGGTGTTCGGGCTCGTGCGAATGAGCGAGGGACAGAATCATGAACGGCAAGGAATTGATTACCGTGATCGACCAGTTGGGCCGTGAGAAGGGCATCGACAAAGCCCGCATCATCGGCGCGGTGGAAATAGCGCTCCAGACCGCCGCGAAGAAGCGCTTTGGGCAGGGGGAAAACGTCAAGGTCGAGATCGACACCAAGACGGGCGACATTTCGGTGATCTCACTAAAGACGATCGTCGAAACGGTCACCAATCCCAAGGCCGAAATCTCGGTCCTGGAGGCCCGCAAGGTGGATGACGGTGCGGAAGTGGGCGACGAGATCGGCTCGCTCATCGAGATGGACGAGCTCGGGCGCATTGCCGCGCAGACCGCCAAACAGGTGATCTGCCAGAAGGTCCGCGAAGCCGAGTGGGAGGCAGTGCAGAAGGAATACTCGACCCGGCAGGGCGACCTGATCAACGGCATCATCATCGGCCAGGAACGACGCAACTACATCGTGGATCTCGGCAAGACCGAAGCCATCCTGCCGATCCAGGAGCAGATCCCCCGCGAGACCTACCGCCGCGGCGACCGCGTGAAGGCGCTGCTGCTCGAAGTGCGCAAGACGCCGAAGGACGTGCAGGTGATTTTGTCGAGGTCGCATCCGACCTTCGTCTCGAAACTGTTTGATCTGGAGGTGCCCGAGGTCGGCGAAAAGATCGTCGAGATCAAGGGGGTGGTCCGCGAGCCGGGCGACCGGACGAAGATCGCCGTCTCCTCGCGCGACAAGGCGGTGGACCCGGTTGGCGCCTGTGTCGGCATCAAGGGCTCGCGCGTGCAGGCGGTGGTGCGGGAGCTGCGCGGCGAAAAGATCGACATCATCGCCTGGACCAACGACCCGCGCGTGTTCATCGCCGAGGCGCTCAACCCGGCGAGTATTGAAAAGGTGGGCATCGACGAGGAAAAGAAGTCGGCGCTGGTCGTGGTGGCCGACTCGCAACTCTCGCTGGCCATCGGCAAGAACGGGCAGAACGTCCGCCTGGCCGCCCGGCTGACCGGTTGGAAGATCGACATCATCAGCGCGACGGAATACGAGAAGGAAAAGGTCGAGCGGGACAAGGAAATCAAGGCGGCGATGGCCGAGGAAGCCGAGGCGCAGCGCGAGGAAGAAGCGGCGCGCGCCCAACGACAAGCCGAAGCGCAGGCGGAGCAAGCGGCCGCGGAGTCGAAAGCGTAGATCAGGAGACGGATGTCCGGCACACGCGTTCACGATCTGGCCAAGAAACTTGAGATGGAGAGCAAGGAATTGCTCGCCGAACTCAAGAAGCTCGGCATTGCCGCCAAGTCGCACAGCAGCACAGTGGACGACGATGCCATGGAAACCGTGCTGGCCAAGTTCGGCAAAGGCCGACCCGCCGCCAAAACCGCTGCCAAGCCCGCCGGCAAGACACAGGGCAAGAGGGACGCGGGCGCGAAGCCCGCCACCGTCCCCGTCGAAGAACCGCCGAAACCCGACAAAAAGCGGCTGCTGTTCAAGAAGAAAAAAGAGGATGAGCCGGCCGATGCGTTTGCGGCTTCCACTGAACCGCAGCCCATGACCCCGATTCATCCCGGGTCCCCGACTCAGGACAGTGCCGTGCTCGCGTCCGCATCCGAGCCCCTGGCTACCCCGCCCCCGCTATCCGCGCATTCCCCGGCTCCGATTCACGAACTGCCTCCGGGCGTTGCTCCGGCGCGGCCCGCGCCGCCGGCCGCGTCGATGGTCGCGGCCGCTCCTGCGGTTCCCGCGTCGCCTACGACTGCGGCGGGCGAGCTGGCTGCGCGGAAAAAGAAAGAAGGGGATTTTGAGGCGCCGCCCGGTGACGCAGGGCTGAAAGACAAGCTCAAGAAACCCAAGAAAACCGGCCGGGTCAAGGACGAGGACGACCTGCGTTTTCGCGAAGATGCCGCCCGGTGGCAGGATCTAAGAGCGATCCCTGTCCATCGCCGAGAAGACCGCTCACGCCATCAGCAGGCGTCGGCCGTCACGGAAATCACCAAGCCCAGGCAGAAGGCCATCAAGCTGACCGCAGGCCTCACCGTGAAGGAATTTTCCGAACTGGTCGGGCAGCGGCCGGCCGATGTGATGCGCAAGCTTATGGATACCGGCCAGATGCTGACGCTGAATCAACCGATGAATCTGGACGCCGCGCAATTGATCGCCGAAAGCTTCAGCATCAAGACCGAAGTCGTGGTCGAACGGGAGGGCGAGGCATTGCTCGACGAGACTGTCGACGTCGAACAGGACGCCGTTCTGCAGCCGCGCCCGCCGGTGGTGACGATCATGGGCCACGTGGACCACGGCAAGACCTCGTTGCTGGACGCCATCCGGCAGACGAAAGTGGCCGAGGGCGAAGCGGGCGGGATCACGCAGCATATCGGCGCCTACACGGTGACGGTGCGCGGCAAGCAGGTCACGTTTCTGGACACGCCCGGCCATGAAGCCTTCACGTCCATGCGGGCGCGCGGCGCCAAGGTGACCGACCTGGTCGTGCTCGTGGTGGCGGCGGACGACGGCGTCATGCCGCAAACGGTCGAAGCGATTCACCACGCGACGGCGGCGAACGTGCCGATCATCGTGGCGATCAACAAAATTGACAAGCCCGGCGCCAACCCGGACCGTGTGAAAAACGCGATGGCCGAACACCAGTTGATTCCGGAATCCTGGGGCGGCCAGACGATCTTCGTGGAGGTTTCCGCCAAGCAGAAAACCGGACTGGACTCCTTGCTGGAAATGATCCTGCTTCAGGCGGATGTGCTGGAATTCCAGGCAGACCCGGCCCGCCTGGCCAAGGGTGTCGTGATCGAAGCCAGGCTGGACCGCGGGCGCGGGCCGGTGGCGACGGTCCTGGTGCAGAGCGGGACGTTGCGGGTCGGCGACGCCTTCGTCGTCGGCACGTTCAGCGGCCGCGTGCGCGCGCTCGTCAACGATCGTGGAGAAAAAATAAAAGAGGCGGGTCCCTCGATTCCCGTGGAGGTCATCGGCATGCCGGGCGTGCCGGGGGCGGGCGACCTGTTCGTCGCGGTCAAGGACGAACGCGACGCGCGCGAGATTGCCGACGCGCGCGCGCAAAAGCAGCGCGCGACCGACATCAACGCCGGTCCAGGCAAGGTAACGCTCGACGATTTGTTCGCACGCATCAAGGACGGCGACGTCAAGGAGCTGCCCGTGGTAATCAAGGCCGACGTGCAGGGCTCCGCGGAGGCCCTGGGCAGCGCGGTCGAAAAACTGTCGACCGACGCGGTCAAGCTCCGCGTGATTCACTCCGGGGTCGGTGCGATCAACGAGACGGACGTCATGCTGGCCTCAGCCTCGCGTGCGATCATCATCGGCTTTAACATCCGGCCGGAGCCGAAAGCGTCCGCCCTCGCGGAAAAGGACGGCATCGACATCCGGCTCTACACCATTATTTACAACGCCATCGAGGATATTCGGGCGGCGATGGAAGGCCTGCTGGACCCGACGCTGAAGGAACGCGTGCTGGGCCGCGCGGAAGTCCGCCAGGTGTTCACGATCCCGAAGGCGGGCGTCATTGCCGGTTGTTACGTGACGGACGGGATGATCCAGCGTTCCGGAGCCAGCGTGCGGGTGATTCGCGACAATGTGCCGGTCTATCAGGGCAAGTTGGGGTCGTTGCGCCGCTTCAAGGACGACGTGCGGGAAGTCCAGCAGGGCTACGAGTGCGGCATGGGCGTCGAGAACTTCAGCGACATCAAGGTCGGGGACATCCTCGAGGTCTTTGTCGTGGATAAGGTGGCGGCGAAGCTGTAGCGTAACCGGATCGTGCGATGATCATCGGCGTCTGCACCGTGGAGTTGTTCATCCCCGACGGGCAGTCGCTGAAATCGAAACGCCAGGTGTTGAGCAGTTTGAAAGAGCGACTCCGGGGCAAATTCAATGTCTCGGTCGCCGAGGTAGACGAGCAGGATCTCTGGCAGAAGGCGGTGCTGGGCATCGCCTGTGTGGCCAACGAGACGGCCTACGTCAATCAGGTGCTGGATCAGGTGCTCAATCAGATCCGGTCGGTTCCGATGGTCGAGATCGTGCGGTCGCGCATCGAGTTGCTCTGAAGAAAGCGACTAGCTGGTAGCTAATAGCTAGCAGCAAGAAAAATTCAGAGCTATTCGCTACTCGCTGTTAGCTACGAGCTTTTTATATGGCCAAGACAGCGTACAAGCGTGCGACGAGGGTGGCGGACCAGATTCGCATCGAAGTGGCGGACATCATCATGCGCAAAACCAAGGATCCCCGCGTGGCGTCCGTGACGGTCACGGACGTGAAGATTACGAATGATTTACGATTGGCCCGTGTGTTCGTGACCACGATGCTGGACGCGGCACACGAGCGAGAGGCGTTGATCGGGTTGGACAAGGCCAAGGGGTTTATCCGTTCCGAACTGGGCCACCGGCTGAATCTGCGGTATACGCCCGAGATCGTATTTCAGAAGGATGTCAGCGGGCCGCGCGGCGATCGGCTCCTATCCATCCTCGATCATCTTGACGAGGAGCGACGCAAGGAATCGAAGCCGGACGAGACGGCGGCTCAGGCGAATGAGTGACATGGCGACCGTGGCGGAGACAGTCGTGGCGCGCGGCATCGGCGACGGGATTCTGAACGTCAACAAGCCAGCCGGCTGGACTTCGCACGACGTGGTGGCCAAGGTGCGCGGGCTCCTGAAGGAACCGAAAGTCGGCCACGCGGGCACGCTCGATCCGGCGGCGACCGGCGTGCTCCCGATTCTGCTGGGCCGCGGCACGCGCATCGCCGAATATCTGCTGGAGTGGGACAAGGAGTATCGCGCGGTTCTGCGGCTGGGCCAGTCGACGGATACGCAGGATGCGACGGGGACCGTGCTGGCCACGCGGCCGCTCGACGGGCTGACGGAGGAGCAGATCCGGGCTGCGATCGGGCGCTTTCGGGGACGGATTTCACAAGTGCCGCCGATGTATTCGGCGGTGAAGGTGGCCGGCGTGCCGCTCTACAAGTCGGCGCGGGCCGGCAAAACGGTCGAGCGGGAACCGCGCACGGTGGACATTCATGAGATCGAGGTGCTCGGGATCGCCGGCCCGGATGTGACGATGCGGGTACGCTGTTCGAAGGGCACCTATGTGCGGACGCTCTGCGCCGATGCCGGCGAGGCCCTGGGAGTCGGCGGCCATCTGTGGTCGCTGGAGCGGACGCGCGTCGGACCGCTGGCAATTGGACAGGCGCTCACGCTGGACGACATTGGCGCGCGCAGGATGACCGGCCGGCTCTCCGACGATCTGCTGTCGCTGGATACCGTGCTGGAGATGCTGCCTGCCGTCGTGGTGGACGAGCGGACGGCAGGGCGTGTGCGGCATGGCGCGGCGGTTCCCGCCGGCGCCGGACGCTGGGCGGGGGGCCGGCATGGAATGCCGTCCGTGGTGCGGGTGAAGGATGCCGCCGGACGCCTGCTGGCTGTCGGGAAAGTGACGGCGGGATCAGCCGAGGGTGACGCCGTCCCGGAAGTGGCGATCGAGAAAGTGTTGGTGGATGCGGAGACAGTCGGGCAATAACGAGGAACAGTTCAGAAGGGAGAGGACGGACATGGCGTTGACGAAGGAAGCGAAGACGGGCGTAATCCAGCAGTATCGCCGGCATGACCGCGACAACGGGTCGCCGGAAGTGCAGATCGCGGTGCTGACCAACCGGATCACCTATCTGACGGAGCACTTCAAGCTGCACAAGAAGGATCACCACTCGCGGCGCGGGCTGCTGGAGCTGGTCGGGCGCCGCCGCCGGCTGCTGAATTATCTGCAACGGATTGACGTGGGCCGGTACAGGGCCTCGTTGGAACGGCTGGGCATCAGGAAGTAGTTCACCACCCACGCGCCGGTGCGGAACGCCGGCGCGAGCATCGGGCTGCTTCCACAGGTGAACACGGACATGCGCTCGCACGCGAGCCCATCTCTGTGGGCATCTGTGGGGTAGAAAGCAAGAGGAGACAGATGTCATGGTACATGTGGTTGAAATTGAACTAGCCGGGAAAATACTCCGGCTCGAAACCGGCCGCGTGGCGCGGCAGGCCGACGGCGCGGTCCTGGCGACCTACGGGGATACGGTCGTCCTGGCGACGGCCGTCGCATCCCAGACGGCGAAAGCGGGCGTGGACTTCCTGCCGCTCACCTGCGACTACCAGGAGAAGGCCTACGCCGCCGGCAAAATTCCGGGAGGCTACTTCAAACGCGAGGGGGCGCCGTCTGAAAAAGCAGTGCTCACCAGCCGGCTGATCGATCGGCCGCTCCGCCCGCTGTTTTCCGAGAACTATCACTTCGAAACGTTTGTCGTCGCGGCGGTGTTGTCCGCCGATCAGACCGGGACCTCGGACGTGATCGCCATCACGGCGGCGTCGGCGGCGCTGTCCGTATCGAACATTCCCTTCCTGGGTCCGGTGGCCGCCGTGAAGGTCGGCCGCGTGGACGGCCAATTCGTGATCAACCCCGACCTGGCGACGCTGGAGAAGGGCGACCTGCATCTCGTCGTCGCCGGCACGGCCGACGCGGTGATGATGGTCGAGGGCGGGGCCAACGAGCAATCCGAGGCGGTCATGCTCGGGGCGATCGAGGCGGCCCATGCCGAGATCAAGCGGATCGTCGCCAAGATTCTGGAGCTCCAGGCCAAGGTCGGCAAGACGAAGCGGACCGTTCCCGAAGAGCATATCGACGAGGGACTGAAGAAGCAGGTGCGCGACCTTGTGGCCAAGCCGATCCGCGAGGCGATCTTCATTCCGAACAAGTCGGCCCGCCAGGAGAAGTTGGATGCGATCAAGAAGGAGGCGGTGGAGAAGCTCACATCAGACGATCCGAACCGCGAGCGGCACGTCAAGCTGATCTTCCATTCGCTGGAGTATACCGAAGTCCGCAACATGATCCTGGAAAAGGGCTCGCGCGCGGACGGCCGCGGGCCGGCCGACATCCGGCCGATCACCTGCGAGGTCGGCGTGCTGCCGCGGACGCACGGCTCCGCGTTGTTCACGCGCGGCGAGACCCAGAGCCTGGCCGTGGTGACGTTGGGGACCTCGGACGACGAGCAGCGCATCGACGCGCTGGAAGGCGAGTACTACCGGACCTTCATGCTCCATTATAACTTCCCGCCGTTCAGCGTCGGCGAAGCGCGGCCGTTGCGCCCGCCGGGCCGCCGCGAGGTGGGGCATGGCGCGCTGGCCGCGCGCGCGCTCAAGCCGGTGCTTCCGGACAAGGAAAAATTCCCCTACACGCTCCGGCTGGTTTCGGACATTCTCGAGTCCAACGGCTCGTCCTCCATGGCCACGGTCTGCGGCGGGTCGCTGGCGATGATGGATGCGGGGGTGCCGATCAGGGATTCCGTGGCGGGGATTGCGATGGGGCTGATCAAGGAAGGGGATCGGGTGACGATCCTCTCCGATATCCTGGGCCTCGAAGATCATCTGGGGGACATGGATTTCAAGGTGACCGGCACCAAGAACGGGGTGACCGCGTTGCAGATGGACATCAAGATCGCCGGTATCACGGCGACGCTGATGAAGGACGCGCTGGAACAGGCGCGCAAGGGCCGCCTGCACATCCTCGAGGCGATGGCGAAGGCGCTGACGGCGCCGCGCACGAACCTCTCGGCCTATGCGCCGCGCATCTTCACGCTGAAGATCAAGCAGGACAAGATCCGCGAGATCATCGGCCCGGGCGGCAAGACGATCCGCGGCATCATCGCCGACTGCGGCGTGAAGATCAACGTGGAGGATACGGGGATCGTTTCGGTCGCCGCAGTGGACGAGGCCTCGGCCCAGAAGGCGATTGACCGGATCAACAGCATCATCGAGGAAGTCGAAGTCGGCAAGATCTACACGGGCACGGTCCGCAAGATCATGGACTTCGGCGCCTTCGTCGAGATTCTGCCCGGGACGGACGGCCTGGTGCACATCTCCCAGCTGGCCCATCACCGGGTCCAGTCCGTGGCCGACGAGGTGCAGGAAGGCCAGCAGATCATGGTGAAGGTGATGGAAGTCGATCGGCAGGGCAAGATCCGCCTCAGCCGCAAGGAAGCCATGGCACCGCCGCAGGTCGGCGCCGCGAAGGAATCCTAAGCCCACGTTATTCATGGGCGCTTCTACTACAACCGCCGATACGACGCTGCGACAAGCCGGCATGCGGGTTTCACGCATGCCGGCGGGCGGGCTCGCCTCTCGGTCGGTCAACATCCTGTTTCAAGGATACCTCCCTCCCTCATGCCTTCGCGCGCCCGTCTCGCGTGGCGTCTCGGCAGTTTCGTCACGAACCGTCATGAATAGCGTGGGCTAGGCGGCTGATGTACCGCAAAATCGTGCTCGACAACGGCCTGCGGGTCGTGACGGAGCGGATGCCGGCGCTCAAGTCGGTGACGATCGGCATCTGGGTCAACGTCGGGTCGCGCGATGAAGAAGTGGGAGAAGAAGGCTTCTCCCACTTCATCGAGCATATGTTCTTCAAGGGGACCGCGACGCGGTCCGCCGCCCAGATCTCCCGCGAGATCGACGCCCTCGGCGGCGAGATGAACGCCTTCACCACCCGCGAAACGACGACTTTCTACATCAAGGTATTGGATGAACAGTTGAAGCCGGGGCTGGCGCTCCTGGCCGACCTGTTCCATCACTCCCGCTTTCCGATGCAGGAAATCGAAAAAGAAAAACAGGTGGTTCTGGAAGAGATGCGCATGGTCCAGGACGAACCGGAGGAATGGGTGCAGGATCTGCATACGCAGCAGATCTTCGGCGCGCACCCCCTGGGCCGGCCCATTCTGGGCAAGCCCGCCACCATCGAGAACCTGGGCCGCCGGGACATCCTCGGCTACATTCAACGCTACTACCATCCGCAGGAAACGGTCGTGGCTGTTGCCGGCAACTTCGATCAGAAACGACTGCTTCCCCTGCTCGACACCCATTTCGGCCGGTTCGAGCGGGCGGCCGCGTCGAAGCGGAACCGGTGGCCGGCGGAGATTCACGGCGGGCTGCAAGTGCAGGAAAAACAGCTCGAACAGGCCCATCTGTGCCTGGGGCTGAAGGGCATCTCCGTCGAGCACAAGGACCGCTACGCGGCCGCGCTGTTGAACGCCGTGCTGGGCGGCAACGTCAGCTCACGCCTGTTTCAGGAAATTCGCGAGAAACGCGGCCTGGCCTATTCCATCTACTCCTGCCTCTCCGCCTACAGCGACGGTGGCACCTGGTCCATTTATGCCGGGACCCGCCCGTCGGAGGCGCCGCGCGTTGTCGAGCTTGTAACGCGGGAGCTGAGGCGGCTCTGCACGAACGGGATTCGACGGGACGAATTGGCGCGGGCCAAGAATCAAATGAAGGGCGGCGTGATGCTGGGGCTTGAAAGCACGTCCAGCCGGATGGGCAAGCTGGCCAAGGACGAGTTGCACCACGGGCGCCGGGTGTCGCTCGATGAAGTCATGGCCGGAATCGACCGTGCGAGCCAAGCGCAGTTGCTCGAATTGGGCCGGGGACTGTTTGACCGGAGCCGTCTATCCGTTACAGCGCTCGGGCCTGTGTCGCGCCGGCCCCTGGCCTCCGCACTCAATTAACAAGTGGGGCGGTTGGATTCCTGGTTCGCCCATTATCTTCCCGCTGGTCATAAAGGGCGTTCGCGCGTCAAGTTTGCGACCATGAAAAGAATTAAATATTTTCAACGTGTTGCACGTGCCATGAGTGCCAAATATTTCCTTGACAAGGTTTAAGGGATTCAGTACGATTGCCCCCTGCTTCGGTATATTGATGCGCTTATAAGTCAGTTTCTGATTGGTTGTTTTTTATATTGTAAGGAGGGACCAGTGATGAAGAGAGGAGTCGTTATTGCGGCTGTTTCTTTCTTCTTTGTGGCCGGATTCGCTCTGGCCGGTTTGGCAGTGGCAGCGGATCCGCCTAAGGCCGATCCAGGAGGGGCTTCCGGTATCGTTGCGGGCCAGGCCGGTACCTACCAGGGCGTAGCCGTGAAAACTCTGAAGGGTCGTGTCTGGTCCCAGTGGGCAGACAACCCTGAGAAGGAGTTGCTGTTCGGAATTCAGTATTGGAACACGGGCGACCCGGCCTCGGGCACGCCGAGCGGGCGGTCCTCCTCTGATATGGATGTGCGGCCTCCGGATCCTCTGTTCGTCTGCTGCGCCTGGGGTTTCACCGGCGGGGCCGACAAGAACAATCCCTATGCCGGCTGGTACCATGCAGCCCAGACCGTCCGCCTGCAGGTGAAGGACAAGGGCCTCATGGACAGGATCATCAAGGCGTCGCAGGATCTCGTGGCCATGGAAGTGACGCTGAATGGCCGGACGATCACCGATTTCAAGGTGTTGAAGAACAACTAGGTCGGCGTTCCGAACCGATCATTATTTGACGACAATCATTTTCGGTTCTTAAGGAGGGAGCGATTATGAGAGTTCATAAGACTGGCTGGGCGTTGCTCGCGGCCATGGCCCTGGTGGTCGGTGTGACCTCCACCGCACTGGCCATCGAAGCGTTCCAGGAGCGGTTCGAGTGGGGAGACATGAGCAAGCCGACCACGCTGCAGGGACGGGTAATCGTCATGGATCCCTACGATGAAGCGGTGTGGATCAATGTTTCTGTCTTCGGCGGTAATGCCGAGAGCGGGTACTGGTGGCAGAAACAGCACCCGGGCAAGAATCTGAAATTCTATGCCGATAAGGGCGCCTGGGCAGCACTGAAGAAGCTCGCCCGTCCGCATGCGGGTCCTGCCGCGGCGAAGAGCGTGCCGCCTGGTTCTGCGACGGCCTTGGTCGAGTTCGTGGCCCAGGAAGTGGAGCAGAACCGCCGGGTCATCACCTCCGTCAAGACGTTGCCCGAAGTTGCCGGCACACCGGATAAGACGGTAAGCATCATGGCGCTGAAAGCCGGGTGCGCAGACGAGACCTCCGCGGCTTGTTACGATAAGAAGAAAGCACTCAACGTAGCACCGAAGGCTCATCCTCGCATGCAGTATGATGTGATTCTCCCTGGTGGCAAGCCGGTCGGAGGCTTGACGCCATGGTCTGCAGCGTATAACACCAAGTAATCGGCAGGGTCGTTGGTTGAAAAAGGGCGGCGTCCTGAAAGGGGCGCCGCCCTTTTGCTTTTCAGGAAATGGGGACTGGCGCGTTGTTCTTTCGCGCCTGTCCCCATTTTACTATGAGGAAAAGGGACAGGCACCGGCCTTCGCCTCCGGCTACGGCCCGAGCCAGTCCCCGTTTTACTTCTTGTCGTTCTCGTCCAGGCGGCGCTGCAGCTCGGCCAAGCGGTTCATGGCCTCGAGGGGCGTCATCGAGAACAGATCGATCTGCCTGACTTCTTCGATGAGCGGGTGAGGAGCGGGGAGCGTGAAATCAGATGACGAAGGACTAAGGGCTGAGGACTGAGGGCCGGGCTGGGCCTGTTGAGCAGACGCCTGTTCCAGTTGCGCCAGGACTTCCCGCGCCCGATTGATGACGAAAGAAGGCAGGCCGGCCAACCTGGCCACGTGGATGCCGTAGCTCCGGTCCGCGCCGCCCTCCACGATCTTGCGCAGAAACAGCACCTCTTCATTCTGCTCCTTGACCGCCACCGTGTAATTCTTCACGCCGTCGTGCCTGTTCGCCAGGTCCGTCATCTCGTGATAGTGCGTGGCGAACATGGTCCGGGCGCCGACATGGCTGCGGTCCTGGATGTATTCGGCGACGGCCCAGGCGATGCTCAGGCCGTCGTAGGTGCTGGTGCCGCGCCCGATCTCATCCAGCAGGATGAGACTGCGCGCCGTCGCGCTGTTGAGGATCTGCGCCGTTTCGGTCATCTCCACCATGAAGGTGCTCTGGCCCGCGGCCAGATTGTCGGAGGCGCCGACCCTGGTGAAGATCCGGTCCACGAGGCCGATGCGGGCAGAGCGGGCTGGCACGAAGCTGCCCATCTGGGCCATCAGCACGATCAACGCCACCTGCCTGAGGTAGGTGCTCTTGCCCGCCATGTTGGGCCCGGTGAGAATCAACAGCCGGTTGTCGTCCAGGTCGAGGAGCGTGTCGTTCGGGACGAAGCCCTGCGGCAGGTCCAGCCGCTCCACGACCGGATGGCGGCCATCCGAGATCAGGATGGTCCCGTCCTCGTGCATCTCGGGCCGCCCATAGCCGTTGAGCCCGGCCGTTTCGGCGAGTGCTGCCAGCACATCGAGCAGAGCGATGGTGGTCCCCATGACCTGGACGCGCGCGGTCTCCCTGGCCAGCTGCAGCCGGATGCCTTCGAAGAGCTCCAGTTCGAGCGCTTTCTGCTTCTGGTCGGCACCGGTGACCTTGTCCTCCAGTTCCTTCAGCTCCGGCGTGATGAACCGCTCGGCGTTGGCGAGCGTCTGTTTGCGGCAGTAGTCGGCGGGGACCCTGGCCAGATTGGTTTTCGTGATTTCGATGTAATAGCCGAAGACCTGGTTGAACCGGATCTTGAGGGACTCGATCCCGGTCCGCTCCCGCTCCCGCGCCTCCATCTGTGCGATCCAGTGCTTCCCGTCCCGCCCGATCGTCCGCAGTTCATCGAGCGCGGCGTCATGGCCTTCACGAATGATGCCGCCGTCCTTGATGGACACGGGGGCGTCCGGCAGGATCGTTTTTTCGATCAGATCATGCACGTCGGCCAGGTTGTCCCAGTTCGCGACCATCTCGCGCAGGAGCGAGGGGCGGCAGGAGGCCACCCGCGTGCGGAGTTCCGGCAGGACCGTCACCGATTGTTTGAGCGCCAGCAAATCACGCGGCGAGGCCGCCCCGAGCGACACGCGGCTGCTCAGGCGCAGGATGTCCTGCACCGCGCGAAGCGCTGTACGAATTGCCACGCGGGTTTCAAGGGCCTGCAGCAGTTCACCGACGGCGTCCTGCCGGGCCCGGATCGGATCCGTTCGAAGCAGGGGACGGACGATCCATTCACGCAGCAACCGGCTGCCCATCACCGTGACCGTGCGATCGAGCACCGCCAACAGCGTGGCGTCCTGCCGGTCTTCGACCAGCGACCGGACGAGCTCGAGGTTTCTGATCGTGGCCCCGTCGAGGTGCATGTCCTCGCCGGATCGGCGGACGCGGAGTCTGCGCAGGTGCGCCAGGCTGGCCGTCGGCCTGGTTTCGCGCAAGTACCGCACCAGCGCGCCGGCCGCCTGAATCCCAAGCGTCAGGCCCTTGCAGCCGAATCCCTCCAGCGAGGCGACGCGAAACTGTTCCAGCAGCATCCGCTCCGCCTCACGGGCGTCGAATGCCGACGGGTCCTGGGCGCAGAGCCGCGCGCCGCCCGCCCGGCTGCAGACTGCGCGGATCGGTCCGGCGAGCGACGAGGGAAGGATCACTTCCTTCGGTTCCAGTCGGGCCAGCTCGTCCTGCAGCTCGTGCGACGCAGGTGCCCCCGTCAATTCCTGCACCCAAAATTCTCCGGTGGAGAGATCGAGCGCGGCCAATCCAACCGCGGGCCCGTCCTGCGGCAGCGAGGCAGCGGTCACGGCGGCCAAAAAATTGGATTCGGTCGGGGGCAGCAACTCGGCGTCCGTCAGAGTGCCGGGGGTATAGAGCCTGACGACCTCGCGGCGCACCAGGCCCTTGGCCAGTTTCGGATCCTCCACCTGGTCGCAGAGGGCCACGGTCCGTCCGGCCTTCAGCAGTTTGGCGATGTAGCCGGTCGCGGCGTGATAGGGAACCCCGCAGAGGGGCACGGGCGTGGCGCTGGACTTGTCGCGCGACGTGAGGGCGATCGAGAGGAGCCGCGAGGCTTCTTCCGCGTCCTCATAAAACATTTCGTAGAAGTCGCCCACGCGGAAAAACAGAATGGCGCTCTCGTAGGCGCGCTTGATCTCGCGATACTGGCGCATCAACGGAGTGAGGTCGGTGTCGTTCATGGCGCGGGCTCGTCATCTTCATGGGGAGGCGGGGATTGCCCGGGCTCCGCCGCGCGCCGTGCTTCCCTCAACTGTTCCAACTCGGCTTCGGCTTCCTGGAGCTGCTTGGTCTTGCGCCGCAACTCGATCCGCCCGCGCACCCAGGGGGGGAACAGCAGGATGGATGCGACCAGCAGTCCGATGACAAATGCGCTCAGGATCGGCACGTAGACCGTCGTCTCCGCCGTTTTGAACCCGAAGAAATAACGGAGCGTCACCAGTTGGTCCTGATTCTGAAGAAAAAAACTCAAGGAGAGGGCCAGCAGGATGAAGACCAGGATCAGGCGAATCATCGGCGGGTCCGTTTCTTCGAACGTCCGCGCACGGTCGCCGTGCGGAATCTCGCCAGAAGCTTCCGGTAGGTCGCCTGCAAATGCTCCGGCATGACGCGGGTTTCTCCGAACAGCGGCATGAAATTCGTGTCGCCGTTCCAGCGCGGCACGATATGGAGATGCACATGGCCTTCGATGCCGGCTCCGGCGACTCGTCCGAGATTGATGCCGACGTTGAACCCCTCGGGCTTGAGTTCGTCCCGCAGCACCTTGAGCGAGAGACTCGTGAGTCTCAGCAGATCCAGCGCGGCGTCATCCGGCAGTTGTTCCAGGCTTTTGACGTGCCTGTAGGGGGCGATCAGCAGATGTCCGCTGTTGTACGGGAAGAGGTTCATCATCACGAATCCGTGGCGTCCCCGGTGCAGCAACAGATTGCGCGCGTCGCGCCGTTCCTTCGCTTTGACGCAGAAGATGCACTTGGTTGGTTTGCGCGCCTTCTTGATGTAAGCCATGCGCCAGGGCGCCCAGAGCACCTTCACCGGGTCTGTCTCCTTCGTCCCTTCACCGGACCCCTCAATCGTCGCGCCCGGACGCGCGCCAGCAGGCCGCGTGCCTGCGCCCCCCGAGGGATGAATCCGATCTCGCGGGCGCTGGGGCTGCGGTGTTGAAGATGGATCTCAAGGCGATCAGCGGGCAGATGCCGGCCCGCCTTGTCCGCCCATTCGATCGCCGTTACGGTGGCCTCATCATCATAATCAGCGAGTCCGATATGCGGCAGTTCCTCGGTCGAGTCGAGCCGGTACAGGTCCGCGTGGGCCAGCCGCAGGCGGCCATGGTATTCATGGATCAGGACGAAGGTGGGGCTGCTGACGGCCCGGGGAGACGCGCCGAGCCCCACGGCCATGCCGCGCACCAAGGCTGTTTTCCCGGAGCCCAGTTCACCGTACAGTGCCACGACTTCGCCTCCCCGCAGCAATCGCCCGATGCGGCGTCCAAGACGATCGGTCTCCGCAACGGATTTCGACAAACAGTGCCACGTGCCGGACAGGCGCGGCTGCGGCGTTCGCCCTGCCCTGCGAGGTGCGCGCCCTTTAACCCGCATGATTCATGACAGCTTCTACTCCAACCGCCGATACGTCCGCTGCGACAAGCCTGGCCGCCAGCTTGGCGCGGCCAGGCGGGCGGGCTCGCCGCTCGCCCCCTCGACGTACTCTGTCAAGTACGCCTCGGGTTCTTGCGTCTCCTCGCGCCCGTCTCGCGTGGCGTCTCAGCGGTTTCGTCACGAACCCTCATGAATCATGCGGGTTAGCCGCCTGCGCCATGGGCGGTCTCTATTAGGGCCGCGGGGATTTGCTCGATCACGTCACCCGCAGTCAGTCCGGCGAGTCCCCGCTCGGCGGCGGCCAGGTCTCCAGCCAGCCCGTGCAGGTAGGTGCCGGCACGGGCTGCGTCCCAGGGGGTAAGTCCCTGCGCCAGCAACCCGACGATCATGCCGGTCAGCACATCGCCGGTGCCGGCGGTTGCCATGCCGGGATTGCCGGTCGGGCAGATGGCTGCGCGTCCGTCGGGGTGCGCGACGACGGTGCGGGCCCCCTTCAAGACAAGCAGGACCCGCCGGGCCTTCGCGAACGCCACGGCAGTCCCGATGCGATCGTCATTGATCGAGCGGGGCGAGGCCCCGTCCACCAGCCGGGCCATTTCTCCCGGGTGCGGCGTGAGGATGGTTTGCGCCTTGCATTCCTCCAGGAGCGCGGTCCGTCCGACGAGCGCGTTGAGCGCGTCGGCGTCCAGCACGGCT
>DASWIN010000090.1:0-1657 GCA_036397655.1 Nitrospiraceae bacterium
AGGCACCTCGACGTGACATTGGACACGGCGATCGCGTGGCTGCAGAAGTTCGAGGAGCTGGGGATCGTGCGCGAAATCACCGGGCAGAGGCGTGGACGCGTGTACCGCTTCGATCGCTACATCGATACTCTGGACGACGGATGGAGCGCGCGAAAGGCCGCAATCGAGAGAAATCGCAAAGGCGCTGCAGCGGAAGCCGCGAACCCGTGATCTCAGTAGCCAGCCCGCCGGTCCACTGCCCGAGGCTTTATGCCTATGTAGGTTTCTATCGCACCTATCCGCAGATCGGTGACGTGTTTCCAGTTGCCCGGGGCCCCATGTTTTCCCGGCGCCGACAACACGACAGACCGGGATTGTCCGGTCACTGACCGGACAATCGGCCCGGTCGCAGCCTCAACCCAAGTGCTATCATGAGCGTATTGTGACGATTACCAGGACCTTCTGATGGCCAGCTATCCGACCTCTTCCACGCCCGTGGCCCGCGACAAGCGAGCCAATGGCAAAACGCGACCTGTTGGCGCCTTCTTCAAGGCAGCAGCGGCACGCGGCCTAGTCGGCAGTTTTTCTGGCCCCGCCGACTTGGCGGAGAATCACAGCCGTTACCTGAAGGCCAAGTTGCGTGCCAGGGCAAAGAGTACTCGTTGACACCGGGCCCCTGGTCGCGCTGATGAACAAGCGCGACCGGTATCATCAGCGATTCGTCGAATACCTGAAGTTCTTCCAAGGCCAGCTCGTGACGACCTGGCCGGTGTTGACTGAGATCACGCACCACGTTCCAACCGGCAAGGCAGTGGAGGTCATGGCCCTCGTGCGTGATGGCGCGCTCGAAATAATCGACCTTGTAAACGCTGGCGAGCGCATCCATGACCTGATGAAAAAGTACGCGGAACGCCCAATGGACTTGGCCGACGCATCGCTCGTCTGGGCGGCCGAGCACACGGGGATCGAGCAGGTATTGACGATCGACTCGGAATTCACAATCTTCCGGCTCGCCAACAGCCGGCGCTTGCAAGTTCTTCCCTAATCGGAGGTGCGGCCTGGATCAGGACGCCCGTTGCCATCGCGGCCGGATCTGGATCCGGATTTCCGGGGCCTCTTACAACTCTTATAGGCGCACCGCGCGATGCGGGGAAGACACGGGCTGAAGAGGACGCACACAACTTCTCCGATGCCAGAAAAGGTGTGCGTCCCTGTGATCTCAGTAGCCAGCCCGCCGGTCCACCACTCCCAACAGCGGCTGGTTCTCCGCAAATCGCCGCAGGTTTTCGCACCAGAAATCCACTACGGCGTCGCTCAATTTCACCGACTCGGTGGCAATGTGCGGTGTGATGATGGTGTTAGGCAAATCCCATAACGGGCTTTCCCCGGGGATAGGGTCCACGGTCGTCACGTCGAGGCCCGCGCCGGCGATCCTGCCCGCCCGCATCGCCGCGATCAGGGCATCCTCATCGATTAACGCGCCGCGCGACACGTTGATCAAACAGGCCGTGGGCTTCATGGCGTCAAATGCGGCTGTATTGATGATGTGCCGCGTTTCCTGCGTATGCGGGAGACACAGCACGACAAAATCGGCTTCGGGCAGCACGCTGAGCAGTCCGCTCTTGCCGAAGGCGCGGTCGACATGCGGAATTTCGCGCGGCGTTCGGGTCATGCCCAG
>DASWIN010000091.1:0-3660 GCA_036397655.1 Nitrospiraceae bacterium
CGTCCCGATCGAGAAACACTGTCACGCCATGCAAGGGCAAGTGCTGAGTGCTGAGTGCTGAGTGCTGAGTGCCAGAGACGTCGGCTTGCTTCGTGGCCATTTGGACGATCGCCGCCTGATAGACTTCGTCCGCCGTGACGCGCTCCATGCACCGGTGATCGATCGGGCATTCGCGGAGCAGGCACGGCGCGCAGTCCACCGGCTGCCGGACGAGCGCATGCCCCGTTCCAAAAGGAGCGGTGGTGCGCCAGTCGGTCGGCCCGAACACGGCGACGACGGGCACCCCGAAGGCTGCGGCGATGTGCATGGGGCCCGTATCGTTGGTCAGAAAGACCGCGCAGCGTTTCACCGCCGCCATGAGCTCGCGCACGGAGGTCCGGCCCGACAGCACCACCGTCTTGGCCTTGATTCGTGCGGCAATGGCCTGCGCGAGGGGCTCTTCGCCGCGTGCGCCGACGATGAGCACCTTGGCGTTAAATTGCCCGGCCAGCCGATCGGCCGTCTCCGCAAACCGTTCCGGCAGCCACCGCTTGGCCCCGCCATAGGTCGAACCGGGATTCAATCCGATCAGCAGCTCGGCGCCGCTGATTCCGGATTCCGCCAGGCGCCTGGCCATCGCGGTGTCCTCCTCGCGGAATACAACAAGACGGGGGGACTCGGCGGTTTGTTCGCAACCCAACCGGTGCAGCATCCCGAGATAATACTGGACCTGATGCGCAATGGCGCCCCGCCCCGGACGCGGAACCGGATCGGACAGCAACAGCCGACGCCCGTCCGTCGCATAGCCGTAGCGGCGGGGAATACCGGCCAAAAATGCCAGCAGTGCGGCTTCGAATGCATTCTGAAACAGGATCGCCAGATCGAATCGGCGCTGCCGCAAATCCTGGGCGAGCCTCCACTTTCCGGTGAGCCCTTCATGCTGCCCGCGATCGTCGTAGACCAGAATCTGCGAGACGGCCGGGTGTCCCGTAAAGAGTTCCGCCACAGCCGGCTTGACCAGCAGCGTCAGGTCCGCGTCCGGGAACCGCCTGCGCAGGGCCGAGATGGCCGGCTCGCACATCACGGCATCGCCGATCCAGTTGGGACCACGCACCACGATCCGTTTGGCTGATTCGTTAGGCATGGGTCCCCGTCAGCGCTGGAATAGGAGCCGACTCCGGTTCACCAAACATCAGACGCTCCAATTGCTCCCGCCCGGTCAACATGTCGAGCTTCAGTCGTATAGCCCATATGTGATCACCCGGCTTCAAAAGCGGCTTGATCTTCCCCGCGTCTTTTTCAGTCGTCACGATCAGGTCCGCTCCGGTTTGCCGGACCCGCTCGCGAACCGACTCCAGGTCACGGGCTTGATAGTCGTGATGATCGGCAAAGATCATCTCGCCGCCGATCTTGAACCCAAGCCGCTGCAGCAACGCCGGGAACGAAGCCGGGTTTCCGATGCCGCTCAACGCCACGACCGTGCGCCCGGCCAGTGCCTCAGCCTGCCGGACCTCGCCGGTCGCGACATTCACCAGCCCCTCCGTCACAAACCGGCTGAGCATCGGCGGCTCGCGCTTTCCCGCGGCCCGCTCGATGGTTTCCGCGACGTCCTGCCAGTTGCCGGCGTCCGTTCGGGTCAGGAGCATGGCGGTGGCACGGGAGGCCGCGGTCAGCGGTTCGCGCAGCCGTCCGGCCGGCACGAGCATCTGCAGTCCAGCCGGATCAGACGCGTCCACCAGCAACACATCCGCATCCCGGTGCAAGCCCAGATGCTGGAATCCATCGTCCAGCACGAAACAGTCGATCGGATGCCGCTCCAATACCCACCGGCCGAGCCGGTACCGGTCCGCACCGACCGCCACGATCGCGCGAGGACATCGGGTGGCAATCAGGTACGGCTCATCTCCCGCCTCGGCAGGCCCCGCGAGCACGGTGCGTCCGTCCGACACGAGCAGCTCCGGCTCGCGGCTCCGCCGGCGATAGCCGCGGCTCAGCACGCCGACACGCCGGCCGCGCGCGAGCAGCTGCTCCACCAGCGCGATCACCACCGGCGTCTTGCCGGTGCCGCCGACCGTCAGGTTGCCCACGCTCACGACACGGCATGGCAGCCGCCGGCCGGCCGGCCAGCCCCGTCGATAGAGCGCGGCGCGCGCCCGGACCCAGATACCGTAAGGCACCGCCAGGCCGGACAGCAGCCACTGGGGAAGCAGGCCGTGCGGATGAAGCGCGGCGGTCCGCCCTGGTTGGACGCGATCCAATACGCCGGCAATCAAATCGAGACTGCGCTGGAGGGCCCCGCGATTGTCGAGCACCACGGACCTGGCCGCTTCTCCCATGCGCCGCAACGACGCGCGGTCGCGCAGCAGCGCCGCCATGCCTTCCATGAGTTCCCGCTCGCCCGGAACCTGCATTCCTCCACCGACAGCCGTCAATAACCCCGCGACCTCCATGCAATGATCCGTGTGCGGGCCGTAGAAGACCGGCTTGCCCCACAGGGCCGGCTCCAGCAAATTGTGCCCGCCGACCGGCACGAGTGTCCCGCCGACGAACGTCAGCACGGCATGCTGATAGACTTGCGCCAGCTCGCCCCTCGTATCGAGCACGATCACCCGCCCCCTCCCACTCCCTCCCCCCACGGGGGGGAGGGCTGGGGTGAGGGCGCTGCGTTGTTGCACGGCCAGGCCTCTCGCCCTGGCCGAGGCCTCGACCTGCGAGGCCCGCTCGATGTGCCGCGGCGCCAGCAACAGCACCAGCGACGGGAATTCCTTCTGCAGGGTCTGGTAGCAGGACAGGAGCCGGTCCTCTTCCACCGGATGCGTGCTCCCCGCGACGATCAGCTCCTCGCCATCCTGCAATCCCAGAATGCTGCGCGAAATACTGCCGGCCACGCCGTTCGGATCCGGCAGCGGCTGGTCGAACTTGATGTTGCCCGTTTTCTTCACACGCGACGGGCGTGCCCCGAGCGCGACGATCCGTTCGGCATCCCGATCGGACTGCATCAGGCACAGGGTTACGGCATCCAGGAGCTGGCCCATGAACGAGGCGATCCGGCGGTACCCACGGAACGAATCCGACGAGAGCCGGCCGTTGACCATCATGGCCGGAATGCCTCGGCGGTGGCAGGCGCGGAGCAGATTGGGCCAGAGCTCGGTCTCCACGAACAGAAACGCCCGGGGCGCCAGCCGTCCGAGGAACCGGGATACGGCCCAGGGAAAATCCAGCGGCGCATAGCAATGCTCGGCCACGCCGGCCAGCCGCTGCTCGACCGCTTCCCGCCCCGTCTCGGTCACCGTCGAGACGATGATGCGGTCACGGGGATACCGCTTGCGCAACGCGTGCACCAGCGGCGTCACGGCCACCGCTTCGCCGAGCGAGACAGCATGGACCCAGATGACGGGTTCATCTGGTTTGTTTGGTTTGTTTTGTTCCCAACCAGATAAACGAGACAAACCAGACAAACCAAGCCGCTGCGGCAATCCCCGGCGGCACCGTTTCTTGACGAGCAGAATCAACAGAATGACGGGGGATGCTAGCAGCAGCAGGATATTGTAGGCGAGGTACCACATCGTTCTTGAGGCGCGAGGCTATGGGCGCTAGGCTATAGGCAAGAACATCGTAAATTCTTCCCCCCCCATAGCCCATCGCCTATTGCCCATGGCCTACTTCTTCATCGGCCAAAGC
>DASWIN010000092.1:0-4340 GCA_036397655.1 Nitrospiraceae bacterium
GAGATTCAGCATAAGCCGGGTTTCCTGATAGAGCGGCTTGCCGACGGCCCGTTCGATCAACTGCTCGCCGAGCCCGGCCGCCAGGCCGGCCCCCACGTTCCCGCCTTCCTGCTTGGCCTTGCCCGCTCCCGTGGGCTCCTGGCCGACCTCGACGGTGGGAATCGTGAACCAGGGGGCGGGCACCCGGTCAAGCCCGCCGGGCAGTTTTCCGACAGTCTGCCCACCCGCGATTTGTTGTGCCTGCTCGGCCGACTCCCTGGCGGCTTCCAGGCGGGACGTGACTTCGAATCCCAGCGCCACTTTTCCCGCCGTGCCGCCGACCACTCTGATGCGGCCGATGACCCCCGCCCCGTTCGTCCACATCGGCGAGCCGTCCGAGGCATTGACGAGCGAGAGCCTGAGCCGGGCCCGTTTCTCGGTCAGCAGGCCGAACGCCTTGGTCGAAAAATTATCCAGCACGCCGAAGATCACGCCGTCCGTTCCCAGCGATTCGTGCAGTTGCTGCACGGTCGCCATGTCCAGTTGGCGTCCCAGCGTGATGCCGAGTTGATCGCGCAGGATCTGGTCGGTTTGCAGCGCCGGCTGGACGGCGTACTGCAGCGCCTGCAGGCGGGCGATCAACTCGTTCCGGATATACTGCGGCGCCGTCACGTCGTTCGTGTTGTTGATCAGCGGAAGGACCGCCACCGTCTTGATGGGATTGCCGGGGTCGGGCGGCACGTGGCGATACATGGCATCGAGCGCTGAGCAGGCGGTCGACAGCCAGCAGAGCAGCCAGAGAGCGAGCAGGCGCCGCACGGTTCGAGCGTGCATCACGTAGCCCTTCCGATTATCGAGAGACGTCCTCCGACGCCACGACCTTGCGGCCGCCGAGGGCGGCGAGGCAGGCCAGCCCGATCGCGATCCACACCAGCTCGCGGACACGCCGCAACAGCGCGAAGGTGATGCCGGTCAGCTCCGTGTACCCGAACGCTACCAACACCAAGAGGTTCCCGCCTTCCTGCGCGCCGAGGCTGCCGGGAATGAAAAACGTCCCGCCCTTGATAAAGACGGACAACGCGCCGATGGCCACCGCCGCCAGCGGGCTCACGGGCGATCCGCCGATGAAGTAGAGAATCGCATAGACCTCCAACGCCTCCGCCAACCACCCGAAGAAAAAGAAGCCGATCGAGAGCAGAAACGCCCGCCGGTCTTGCGTGTAGAACTCCAGGATCGTCCGATCCAATTCCCGCAGCTTCTCCTCGCGCGCCTCCAGGTAGGGGATCCGGATGCGGCACCAGCGCAGCACATTCAGGAGGCCGAGAAACAAGCCGATCCGCTGCACCATCACGAAGAGCGCGATCCCGAACAGCAGGAGCCCGACGCCGACCAGCGCCGCCAGCAACGACGCGTTCGAGTCTCCCGAGTCCGACGCCCCGACGATCCCGAACGCCAGTCCGATCCCGATCAGGATGAACAGCACCTGCGCAATCGTCATCGTGGTTTTCGCCGTGATGACGGACGCCAGCGCCTCGATCATCGGCACGCCGTACGGCTTGAGCAGCAGGGCTTTCAGCGGCTCCCCGCCGACGTAGGCGGTCGGCGTCGTCATGTTCACCACTTCACCCGCGGTGCGGATCGCCAACAGCCGACCAAACGATAGCCGGGCCGCATGGGCGCGTAGCGTCAACCGCCAGCCGTAGGCTTCCAGCAGGTACATGAGGAGTGAGGGCAGCAGAATTACCAGGAGCGCCTGCGGCCCGAGAGCGGCGATGGCCGCGAGAATGTTGGCGGGTCCGATGTGCCAGATCAATCCGGCGAAGGTGAGCAGGCCGACGAGAAGAAGGATAAGTCTAAGCACGGGTGATGGTTGACGGACGCGTCGTCCAAGCCAGCATGGCCCAGAAGACATTCGCACCGATCGCCGTCATCCAGAGAAACCAGCCCAACTTGCCGATCGCGGCAAAAAACAGGAGGAGCACCGAAAAATCACGACTGGCCATGTTCTTGAGAATGAACTCGACGCGGGCGGCCTGTTTCGGGCTGCTCCATCCCTGCCGCTTTCCGATCGCCTTGGCCCTCGTCACCAACCAGAGCGCCATCGCGTTGGCAAAGACCGCGGCTCCGCCCAGCGCGAGCGGCAGCCAGGGCAGGGACGCTGTGCCCTGCCAGCCGCCTTGTGCCACGAACACCCCCCATCCGAGTCCGGCAAAGATCGCCATGTGGACGACGTTGTCCGTCATGATGTCGAGCTGCTCGCCCAGCGGCGATTCCGTAAAGGTCAAACGCGCCACCTCGCCGTCGCAGCAATCCACGATGGCCGCCAGTTGGAACAGCAGGGCGCCCACGATCCCGGCTGCGTAACTCCCCCGCGCGAAGGCCACCGCGGCGGCGACGCCGACGGCCGTGGCCACCAGCGTGATCGCGTTGGGCGAAAAGCGCAGCGCGAGGAACACCCGGCTCAGGAGCGCCGAGATCGTCCGGTTGAAGTAGGTGTCCACGAAGCCTTCGTACTGGCCGCGCAGCGATTGAAAGAGCATCCCCTCGGCCGCATGCGCCGTGGCCGCATCGCGGACGTGCAGGCACCAGTAGGACGACTGCGACGAGGTTTCCACGGCCGTCACGCGGCCATGCGCCTGCGCGCGGCCCAGCAAGGCGCGAATCGGCGGGCCTTCGCCCCTGATCGCTCCCGAAACGCTCATGAGACTGGGTGGCAGCACGGCGATTTCCGTGGCCTGTCCGTCACAGACCACCGTCAGCGCCCCCTGCTCGGCTTCCGCTTCCCGCCTCAACGTCTCGATAAGCTGCCTGGCCATGACCATCTGCGCGCCGGCAACCAGGCAGGCCCCGCTTACCTCGTGAGCCAGCGCTTCCCACGTCCGGTGGTCATCCGGAGGAAATTCACGGACGGGACGCCATCGCACCGCGACGGTCACCCGCGGGTCGTCGCGCAACAGCTGCTTGAGGTTCGCTTCCTCGGCGCCCGCCAGCACCACGATGTCCTGTATCCCGGCGCGTTGGAGCGTCAGCACCGTCCGGACGAACAGCGGGAGCCCTCCGACGATGGTCAGGGGGCCGACGCCATCGGCGTTCTCCACGGCCCTGCCGAACACACCGACGGCGGCCACCACAATCGCGGTGACCAGGCTCTGCCTGTTCGCCGCCGCTCGCTCTTGAGGGATCGTCTGGTCCATAGACATCTGGAGGCTATGGGCGATGGGCTATAGGCAATAGGTGATTCGCTGATCTCATGTCATGCCCACAGCCTATCGCCTATTGCCTCGTGCCCGTCTCTATCCCAGCTTCGGGAGAATCTCGCGCTCCGCGCGGGTGATGTCTTCCTCGAAATCGATTTCGGTCCACGGCAACCCGCCGATCCGTTCGTAGCCGACCTTCACCTCGCCGAAAAACTCCAGGAGCGCATCTTCATACTCCATATCCAATTGCCCGCGTTCGACATAGGCCTGCACGGAACGGATGAGGGGGCCGCCGTCCGCCCCCCGGACTTTGAGGAAGCCCACGCCCTCCCCGGCCATATCATAGCGGGACGGCATCTGCTTGGTCAGCGCGATGACCCGCCCCCCCTGCGCCACGACCATGCACTCCTCGCCCGTCTGCTTGACCG
Organism: Nitrospiraceae bacterium; assembly: GCA_036397655.1. Taxonomy (GTDB): domain Bacteria; phylum Nitrospirota; class Nitrospiria; order Nitrospirales; family Nitrospiraceae; genus 2-02-FULL-62-14. The sequence continues at coordinate 3,605 of DASWIN010000092.1, forward strand.
ATTCATCCATGAGCAGCGCGGTTGGATGGGGCGAGTCCACCAGGCGCTTGAGGATCAGGCGATGGAACAGGACGTCCGCGTCCATGATGATCGCGTCGCCGTTCAACTCGTCCCGCGCACGCCAGAGGGACGTGATGCTGCCCCGCTGATACTGATCGCTCTCCAGGTACCGGACCGCCACGCCGCTCAAGCCGGATTCGGCGGCCGCCCGGATCATCTCCTGCTTGTAGCCGACGACGATCACGGCCTCTTTGATGCCGACACCGGCCAACGATTCCAGATAGCGGGCCAGCAGCGTGCGGCCCCCGATCTGGATTAAACATTTGGGATGGTGCTGCGTCACCGGCCATAGCCGCTTGCCGACTCCGGCCGCCAGGATGATGGCCTTCATGCGCGGACGGACGCCGATTCCACTACTTTTTGGAATGCAGCGAGGAAGCCTTCGATGTCCTGGGAGGACAACGCGCCCATGTTGGCGACGCGGAAGACCTTGCTTTCCAATTGTCCCTGTCCCGCGTAGATGACGTACCCCTGATCTTTCAGGCGGTCATGCAGCGTTTGGTAGGCCAGCCCGTTGGGCAGATGGAAGCAGGTGATGGTGTTGGAGAGATGGTCCGCCGGCAGGAACGGCTTCACGCCCAGTTCCTTCATGCGCTGGCGAATACGCGTCGACGCCTGCTTGTATCGTTGGATGCGATTCGCCACGCCCTCTTCCAGCAATTCGTCGAGCGCCTCG
>DASWIN010000093.1:0-4954 GCA_036397655.1 Nitrospiraceae bacterium
TGTTAGATTCTGTGCGATTAGGGGGAGGCTGGTCTGGTGGCCTGCCTCACAAACCGAAAAGGTCAACGAGAGCAGGGAAGGTCGTGCAATGAAGATTTCCAAGCTACTGCTTGCGGCGGGGGCGGCGAGTTTGCTGTCCACTGCCGCGTTCGCGGGCACGCTCAATGATGTGAAGGTCAAGGGTTTTGTGCAGTGCGGCGTCAGCCAGGGGCTGCCCGGCTTCTCCAACCCGGACGAGCAGGGCAACTGGACCGGGATCGACGTGGACCTGTGCCGCGGGGTGGCGGCAGCCGTGTTCGGCGATGCCGATGCCGTGAAGTACACGCCGCTCTCGGCCAAGGAGCGCTTCACGGCCTTGCAGTCCGGCGAGGTCGACATGCTGTCGCGTAACACGACCTGGACGCTGGTCCGCGATTCGTCGCTCGGCCTCAACTTCGCGGGCGTCAACTACTACGACGGCCAGGGCTTCATGGTCCGCAAGGACCTCGGCGTGACGAGCGCACTCGAGCTCGACGGCGCCAGCGTCTGCGTCAACATCGGCACCACCACCGAGCTCAACCTGTCCGACTACTTCCGGGCCAACAACATGAGCTTCGAGCCGGTCGTGTTCGAAAAGGCCGACGAAGTGGTCGCGGCTTATGACTCCGGGCGCTGCGATGTCTACACGACAGACCAGTCGGGCCTGGCCGCCCAGCGGATCAAGTTGAAGGATCCGGATGCCCACGTGATCCTGCCCGAGGTCATCTCCAAGGAGCCACTGGGCCCTGTGGTGCGCCAGGGCGACGATCAATGGTTCGACGTCGTGAAGTGGACGCTCTACGCCATGATCGAGGCCGAAGAACTGGGCGTGAATTCCACAAACGTGGATGAGATGAAGGGTTCGGACAATCCGAACATAAGGCGTCTGCTCGGCACCGAAGGCGACGCCGGCAAGAACCTGGGCCTGTCCGCGGACTGGGCCTACAACATCATCAAACAAGTCGGCAATTACGGCGAGAGCTACGATCGCTACGTCGGGCCGAAAACGGCACTCGGCCTGGAGCGCGGCCTGAACGCCCTGTGGAAGGACGGTGGCCTGCAATACGCGATGCCGGTGCGCTGAGCGCGGCAAATGATTAGGGACCGTGCCCGGCGCGCGCGCCGGGCACGGTCCCGATAACCGACGGTTCCGGAGTTCGAGCGTCGGAGGGAGAGGTGGCTGTCGAAGCGAAAGCGCCCGTGCCGCCGATGAAACCGGCGGTGTGGAACGATCCTCGTTACCGGGCCCTATTCTTCCAGGCCCTAATCCTGGGCCTCGTGGTCCTGGCGGGCATGATCCTGATCAGGAACACTCTGGACAACCTGGAAAGGCAGGGCATCGCGTCCGGCTTCGGGTTCCTCAAGACCACCGCCGGCTTCAGCATTTCCATGAGCCTGATCGAGTACAGCGAGGAATCGAGCTATGCCCGGACCTTCGTGGTGGGCGTGCTGAACACCCTCCTGGTCTCGGTGATCGGGGTCTTCTTCGCCACTATCCTCGGGTTCGTTGTCGGGATTGCCCGGCTGTCGACGAACTGGCTGATCGCCCGGTTGGCGGCGGTCTACATCGAGGTGCTGCGCAACATCCCGCTGCTGCTACAAATCTTCTTCTGGTACTTCGGGGTGCTCAGGACTCTGCCCAACCCGCGCAGCAGCATTGTCGTTGGCGATACTTTCTTCCTCAACCTGCGCGGCCTGTTCGTGCCGAGGCCGATCTTCGAATCCGGGTTCTGGTTGATTTCGGCGGCCCTGGGGGCGGCCATCGCCGGGGTGATAGTCCTGGCCCGCTGGGCCCGCAGGCGCCAGGAGCGGACCGGCCAGCGGTTCCCGACCTTTTTCGTCTCGCTGGGATTGCTGATCGGATTGCCGCTGCTGGCGGCCATCGTCACCGGTTTTCCGTTGGCGTGGGAAATCCCGGAGCTCAAGGGCTTCAATTTCAGGGGCGGCGTCGTGATCGTTCCGGAGCTGGTGGCCCTGACACTGGCGCTATCCGTCTATACCGCCAGCTTCATCGCCGAGATCGTGCGGGCGGGGATTCAGGCGGTCAGCCACGGCCAGACCGAGGCGGCTTACTCGCTGGGCCTGCGCCGGGGGCCGACCCTCAGGCTGGTGATCATTCCGCAGGCGCTGCGGGTCATCATTCCGCCGCTGACAAGCCAGTACCTTAATCTAACCAAGAACTCCTCGCTGGCCGCAGCGATCGCCTATCCGGACCTCGTCTTGGTGTTCGCCGGCACGGTGCTGATGCAGACCGGCCAAGCGGTCGAGATCATCGCCATGACCATGGGCGTCTATCTCACGCTCAGCCTGCTGATCTCGGCCTTCATGAATTGGTATAACAGGAAGATCGCGCTGGTGGAGCGCTAGGCCATGAGCGAGACGACGCAAAGCTACACGCCTGGCACCCATCCGGACCTGCCGCCGCCTACCTCCACCGTCGGCGTCGTCGGCTGGGTGCGCAAGAACCTGATCGCGTCGCCTTTGGACGTGATGTTGACGCTGCTGGCGCTCTACCTCCTCTACCTGATCATTCCGCCGATCGTCGATTGGGCCTTTCTCGACGCCTATTGGACGGGCGATACGCGCGAGGCCTGCGCCGGGCGCGAGGGCGCCTGCTGGGTGTTTATCAAGGTCTGGTTCCGGCAGCTCATGTACGGCATCTATCCAGCCGGGGAGATCTGGCGCATCAACACAGGCTACGTCATTCTGGTGCTGGCGGTGATTCCGCTGTTCATCCCCAATCTCAAGGGCAAGCGGTGGATTGGGGTGTTCCTCTTGATCGGCTACCCGCTCATTGCCCTTTATCTCTTCTCCGGCTTTTCCAGGGGGACGGCCAACGCATGGCCTTTCCGGCTCATGGGATTTTCGGCGATCATTCTCGGGATCCTGGCGCTGCTGCCGCTGCTTGGCGTCCTGCGGGAGCGCAGCGCCGTCATTTCCATGGTCGTGCTTGTCGTGACGCCGATCTTAGGCTTGGCGGCCCCGTCGACGTGGACGAGCGGTATGCTCCGTGGCGCTCCGGGTCTTGCCATCGTCCTGGCCGTCTTGCTGCTGGTCCTACCGGCGCTCTTGCTCGCCGCGGTAACGAGGCTTTCGCAATGGCGCGCGGCCGTTGCCGACAATTTCGGACAGCTGTCCGTCGCGACCGCCGCACTCGCTTTCATCGGCGGGGCGCTGCTGATCTTGTCCTGGGACGAGGTTGTCTTTCCGTCGCCACCGTGGGCCCTTCCCGTGACGATGGCGATGCTGGTTCTCGCCACCATGTCTCCATGGGGCCATGACAGGCAGGCGGGTCTGGCCGGCTGGCTGGCGCGCTTCCTGCTGCCGGTCTATCTGCTGGTCGTCTATCTGATTTTGGTGGGGCCGCCGGACGTCCTCAATTTCGGGTTTCTGGATTGGCGGGCGAATACCAGACCGCTCTTTACGGCGGTCGAGTCGCAGATTCCCTTGGTCGAGACGCCGCTGTGGGGCGGGCTGTTCCTGACCCTGGTGATCTCGGCGGTCGGCATCGTCATGTCACTGCCCATCGGCGTCGTGCTCGCGCTTGGTCGGCGCTCGGACATGCCGGTGGTCCGCGCGATCTGCGTTGCCTTTATCGAACTGTGGCGCGGCGTGCCGCTGATCACCGTGCTGTTCATGGCGTCGGTCATGTTCCCCTTGTTCATGCCCGAGGGCCTGACCTTCGACAAGCTGGTGCGCGCGCTGATCGGCGTGATGCTGTTTTCCGCCGCCTACATGGCCGAAGTTGTGCGCGGCGGACTGCAGGCGATCCCGAAGGGGCAGTACGAAGGGGCGGAGGCCCTGGGCCTCAGCTATTGGAAGATGATGGGATTGGTCGTGCTGCCGCAGGCGCTCAAGATGGTGATCCCGGGCATCGTCAACACCTTCATCGGGCTGTTCAAGGATACCACGCTGGTCCTGATCATTGGCCTGTTCGATTTCCTCGGCATGGTACAGCTCGCGGGCACCAATCCCGACTGGCTGGGCTTCGCCGTCGAGGGCTACGTCTTTACGGCTTTCGGGTTCTGGATCTTCTGCTTCAGCATGTCGCGTTACAGCCAGCGCCTGGAGAAGCAACTGGCCACTGGATACAAGAGATGACCGCCCGAGGGCCGGCGGCCTCGCAAACCTGGAGAAAGACATGGTGGAAGTGACCTCGGAAGGCCTCGCGGAGGACGCAATCCGTCACCCCGTAAAGGAGATGATCGTCTCCGAAGACGTCATGATCCAGTTGCACGGCGTCCACAAATGGTACGGTGAGTTTCACGTCCTCAAGAACATCGACCTGACCATCAACAAGGGTGAACGCATCGTCATCTGCGGGCCCTCGGGTTCGGGCAAGTCGACCCTGATCCGCTGCATCAATCGGCTCGAGGAACACCAGCAGGGCCAGATCATCGTCGAGGGCATCGAGTTGACGGGCGATCTCAAGCACGTCGAGCAGATCCGCCGCGAGGTCGGCATGGTGTTCCAGCACTTCAACCTGTTCCCCCACCTGACCGTGCTCGATAACCTGACGCTGGCGCCGATCTGGGTGCGCAAGACACCCAAGGCAGAGGCCGAAGAAACGGCCATGAATCTGCTGAAACGCGTCAAGATTCCGGAACAGGCGCACAAATACCCGGGGCAACTCTCCGGCGGCCAGCAGCAGCGCGTGGCGATCGCCCGCGCGCTGTGCATGAACCCGAAGATCATGCTGTTCGACGAACCCACCTCCGCGCTCGACCCGGAGATGATCAAGGAGGTGCTGGACGTCATGGTGGAGCTGGCGGAGGACGGCATGACCATGCTCTGCGTGACCCACGAGATGGGCTTCGCCAAGACGGTGGCCAATCGGGTGATCTTCATGGACGTCGGCGAGATCATCGAACAGAACGATCCCTTCGAGTTCTTCGACAATCCGCGGCACGACCGGACCAAGCTGTTCCTCAGCCAG
>DASWIN010000094.1:0-2949 GCA_036397655.1 Nitrospiraceae bacterium
CGGCTGCTGTTCCCGGTAGGCGGCCTGCAGAAGCCCGACGTCTGGGCCAGGGCCGAAGCCCTTGATCTGCCTCCGGACGAAGTGAAGGAGAGCCAGGAAATCTGTTTCGTGACTCAGGGCGATTACCGGACCTTTATCGAAGCCGAAGCGCCGGAGGCGAAGCGCCCCGGTCTGTTTGTGGATACGGACGGCCACGAGATGGGCCGGCATGACGGAATCGCCTTCTATACGCCCGGACAGCGCCGCGGCCTCGGTGTGTCAGCCGGGCAACGGCTCTATGTGCAGCGCGTGGAACCAACGACGAACACGGTCGTGCTCGGCACCGACGCGAGCTTGCTGCGATCGGAGTGCACGATTGTCGATCTGAACCTGTTCGACGAGTCACTGCTGACCGGCCCGCGTGATGCCGCCGTGAAGGTCCGCTACGCCACAGCCGCATCGCCAGCCACCCTCGCGCCTGTCTCCGAAGAGACCATCTCGGTGCGCTTCTCGACCCCTCAGCGGGCGCTGAGCCCCGGCCAATCTGCCGTGTTTTATGACGGTGACCGGGTCCTCGGCGGCGGCATCATCAAGTAATCTTTCGCTTTTTTATTCTTGTTTTCCTCACCCCCCTCGCCGGTGTGCAGGCGAGATCGACTCCGACTGCGCGCGTCCACCGAGCACCTTCCGAGTGCGCGCGGTGCGCGAGCACGGGAGTCAATCTCGCCTGCCTAACACCCTTTTCGCCTCCTTGACACACACTGTTTCTGGATGCTACTGTGGCGCGTTTTCCGTGCCCACCGCACGATTTTTTTCCTTGTTCATCGCGGAGTTTCGCATGATTCGGCAGGTTCGTTCGTGATCAAATCATCCGTCGCGCGCCGCTATGCCAAGGCCCTCTTCGAACTCCTCGACGCCAAGAGCGTCGATTCTGTACGAAGCGCTCTCACCGGCCTGGGGAAGGCCTTCTCGACGTCGCCTCCCTTAAAACACGTCCTGGCTTCGCCGGCCTTCGGGGCGGAAGAGAAGCTCGCCGTCCTGACCGCCCTGGCGGACAAGCTGCACAGTCCCCCGATGATAAAACACTTCCTCTCGCAACTGGTCCACAAGAACCGCATCGGCTTTCTCCCCGAGATCGCCGACGCCTTCGCCGCGCTCGCCGATCAATCCAAGGGCACCAAGCAGGTCGCCGTCACGTCAGCCGCCGCGCTCAACCCGGCCGAACAGGATCGGGTGAAAACCAGGCTCCGCGACTTGCTAAAACGCGACGTGGAGATCACGTTCCAGACTGAGCCCGGGCTGCTCGGCGGGCTTCGGATTCGAATCGGCAGCACGCTCTACGACAGCAGTGTGCGCAGCCGGCTCAACACCATGCAGACGATTTTGACCAAGGAGTAGCCGATGCAGATCAAAGCGGATGAAATCAGTTCGATCATCAAGGAAAAGATCAAAGGCTTCGACAAGCGTGTCGATGTCAGCGAGACAGGCTCCATCATCTCGGTGGGCGACGGCATTGCCAAGGTCTACGGGTTGGATGGAGCCATGGCCGGCGAGATGCTGGAATTCCCCGGCAACCTGTTCGGCATCGCGCTGAACCTCGAGGAAGACAACGTCGGCGCCGTGTTGATGGGTGACGACACCGGCATCAAGGAAGGCGATCCCGTCAAACGCACGGGCCGTATCGCGGAAATCCCTGTCGGGGAGGCCCTGACGGGCCGCGTGATCAACGCCATCGGCGAGCCGGTCGACGGAAAGGGGCCGATCAAGTCCGCGCACAAATCCCGAATTGAAGTGGTCGCGCCGGGCGTGATCACCCGGCAGTCCGTCCGCGAACCGCTCCAAACCGGCATCAAGGCCATCGACGCGATGATTCCCATCGGCCGCGGCCAGCGCGAGTTGATCATCGGCGACCGTCAGACCGGCAAGACCGCCATCGCCGTGGATACGATCATCAACCAGAAGGGCCTCGGCGTCTTCTGCATCTACGTCGCGGTCGGCCAGAAGCGCTCCACCGTCGCGCGCGTTGTCAAGACGCTCGAGGAGCACCATGCCATGGAGTACAGCATCATCGTCTCCGCCACGGCCAGCGATGCCGCGCCGATGCAGTTCCTGGCCCCCTTCGCCGGCGCCGCCATCGGCGAATACTTCCGGGACAACGGGAAGCATGCCCTCATTATCTATGACGACCTGTCCAAGCATGCCGTGGCCTATCGCCAGCTCTCGCTGCTCCTGCGCCGGCCACCGGGCCGCGAAGCCTATCCCGGTGACGTCTTCTATCTGCACTCCCGCCTTCTGGAACGCGCAGCCAAGCTCAGCGACAAGCTGGGCGGCGGGAGCCTCACGGCCCTGCCGATCATTGAAACACAGGCCGGCGACGTGTCGGCCTACATTCCTACCAACGTGATTTCGATCACCGACGGGCAGATCTATCTCGGCAGCGACCTGTTCTATTCGGGCATTCGTCCCGCGATCAACGTCGGTCTGTCGGTCTCCCGGGTCGGCGGCTCCGCCCAGATCAAAACGATGAAGCAGGTGGCCGGCACGCTGCGGCTGGACCTGGCCCAGTACCGCGAGATGGCCGCCTTCGCGCAGTTCGGCAGCGAGTTGGACAAGGCCACGCAAGCCCAGCTGGCACGGGGCGTCCGCATGGTGGAACTCCTCAAGCAGGGGCAATACAAGCCGATGCCGGTGGCCGATCAGGTCCTCTCGATTTATGCCGGCACCCAGGGCTTCCTCGACGATGTGCCGGTGGACAAGGTCCGGCAGTTCGAGGAAGACCTGCTCCATTACGTCACGCAACACCACCCGGAGCTGCGCAAGGAAATCGTCAGCCTCAGCAAAATCGATGATGCCGTCGGGGCGAAACTGAAGCAGATGATGATGGCGTTCAAGCAGAAAATGGGCTACGGCGCGAAGCCGTAAGGCTGTTTTTCAACAGCCGCACACACGATGCCAAGCTTGCAATCGCTC
>DASWIN010000095.1:0-2153 GCA_036397655.1 Nitrospiraceae bacterium
GAAGGCCGAGCGGGAGCGGCTCAGCCCGTCGGCCGTGCGCACGTTCCTCAGGATCATCGCCCGCTGGGGCGTCCGCGACGAGGACGCGCGGGTGCTCCTGGGCGGCATGTCGAACGGGCCGTACTACGAGATGAAGAAGAACCCCGACCGCGTGCTCGACACCGACCGGCTGCTGCGCATCTCGTATCTCATCGGCATCTTCAAGGCGCTCAACATCCTCTACTCGAAGAAGCTGGCCGATGCCTGGGTCCGGCTGCCCAACAGCAACCGTATCTTCGGCGGCCAGACGCCGCTCGCCTACATGATGAAGGGCGGGCTGCCGGCGATGCAGACGGTGCGGCGGCTCCTCGACGCGCGCCGGGGCGGCCTGTGACGCTGCCGGCTGTTCGGCTGATCCGGCAGAACGATACACACCGCCTGATCCCCTCGAAATACAATGAGGGCGGCGAGAGTGTACTCGCGGAGATCGTGGAGGACGACGCGCACCTTAAGGACATCGTCGATCTCGACAACGCCACCAACGACCGGCTGCTCGCCGAGAACGACCGGCTGCCCGGCATCGGCATCCACGAGCTGGTGTTCAGCGTGCCGTACTACCGGATCGTCAACGCCGCCTTCTGCCACGCGCACCCGCTCGGCAGCCGGTTCAACGGCCCCGACCGCGGGGCCTGGTATGCCGCCTTCGAGCTCGGGACGGCACAGGCGGAGGTGGCCTTCCACAAGTGGGTGGAGCTTGCGGAAGTCGGCTGGCTTGAGGAGGAGGTCACCTGCGACGATTATCTCGCCGACTTCAGCGCCGCGTTCCATGATATCCGTCCTTCGGTCCGCCGAAGCGGACCTGCGGACGGCGAAGGCCGACGGGGCAAGCGGTTCGCGGACTGCCTGGCGCCCGACAGCTACGTCGCCTCTCAGGGCCTTGCTCAGGAGCTGCTGGAAGCCGGCTCCCTCGGGATCGTCTATCCGAGCGTGCGCAGGCGGAAGGGTACGTGTATCGCGTGCTTCCGGCCGGCTCTCGTTATGAATGTGCGCAAAGCAACAACATATGTTTTCCGCTGGGGCGGCAAGCCGGAGCCCATCATCCTCCCTGCCACGAAGTAGGTTGTGAACGCACGCGAACATATATGCCACATCCGATGATGCCCCTGGGCTGAGAAGTTCCAGCACATCAACGGAAATGTCGAGCTTCTCTCACAGGCTGGCTTGTCCATCCAAGCGCCCTGGTCGAACCTTGCGAGCCCAGCGATGAACGGGACTGGCGCCGTGACGCCGCCTACGATTACACGGACACGCTGCCCCGGCGCCCCTGGGCCCGGGAGTTTCTCCGGCGCAACCGCGAATAAATGGTGCCGGGGCCGTTAGATTCGACGCTCGACACGAACATTTCGGCCCCGGCACGTTTTTCTGATATGACAAGTCGTGCGGAGATTTCCTTGTCGCCGATGTCTGTCGATGAAGCCCCGCCCCACAGACATGACCTTGATCGCTACAGCCACAACTCTCCATAAAAGGCTAATCCCGATCCTAAATCTAACTGATCTGACAGTGGTGTCCGGTCCATGTCCCCCGAGGCAATTAGATTGGAATGTCCTCAACCCTGATCGTCAGGGGTCTCGTGAACATCCGGCCATTTCGCTGACTACTGCACCGCAAGGTCTTGACTAGGTCAGTAACCACTCACTTAAGTCTTAAGCAAGAGTTTGTTGGTAAAAATATTGTCATTAATATATGGAGTTCATTGTTAATATTTTTTACGTAAAAATGAGGTTGTCACAATGAACATCTCGGCTGCATCGCGTAGTTTGGAGCCACACCAAAGGCATAGGAGTCGGCGCGATGCAAAGTCAAAACCTGTCAGCCACGCACGCTTTTATACGGGCCCAGCAGCGCGGGATCCCGGTCGAAACGATGGAGTTGATCGCCCACGAGGCCGATATCGTCAGGCATGTCGGCGGCGGGAAAACCTCAGCTTACGTCTCCAGAAAACGAAAGATCGAGTTAAAGAGAGAGGGTGTGGCGCCACAGGAAATCGAGCGCATGGATGGCATCGTCCTCATCATCTCCGAAGCGAACCCCAGCACTGTGACTTGCATGCACGACCTGGGGAAGGCAGCGCGACGGTATCGTCGACAGATGAGAAATGGCTGGCGTCGGCG
>DASWIN010000096.1:0-4881 GCA_036397655.1 Nitrospiraceae bacterium
GTTTCGAGGGCGAACTGATCAGGGTCGATACTTCGAGCAGCACGTCGCCGTCCAGGTACGAGGGAAGCTCAACCTCGACGGCCACGTCCAGCATGCCTTGCCCTGGGACGTAATTCTCGCTCGACATGGACACCTGGACGATCCGGAGATCCGGCTCGGTGACGGGACGCCGCTTGGCCTCGGCAGCCGGCGCGTTCAGGAGAAGACCGGCCAGTGCAAGTGTGCCGGCAGTGATTAGGGCGAGGTAAAAATACCGCATGGAACTCGGCTCGTGGATAACACAGGGGTTGCCGAGAGTCAACGGATGCCATGGGTGCGAGATGCGGGGGATCTCAGAAGTTCGACGTTCGAAGTTGAAACCTCGTCCATGAACCTCGAACTTCGAACATCGAACCTGCAGGCAATTTGCCGTCTGGAGAACCCTTACGTTAAGATGGCCTCGCGAAACGATTCCGCAACAGAGGTACGTGTGACACAGCTGCACTTTGATTGTTTCTCAGGGGTCAGCGGCGACATGCTCCTCGGAGCCCTCGTGGATGTCGGCCTACCGCTGGCCGACCTTGCCCGAGGCCTGAAAGCCGTCAAGCTGAACGGGTATGCCCTGCGAGCCGCCACGGTCAAGCGGGGCGGGATGCCCGCCACGAAGGTGGATGTAGCCATCAGGCGTGGGATGGGGGCGCCGTTCGAGCTTCGGCGCATCCAGCGTCTGATCGCCTCGAGCCGGCTCCCGGATCGGGTGAAAGAGCAGGGCCAGGAAGTATTTCGACGTCTGGCGCAGGCGGAGGCCCGCGCCCATCGGCTGCCGGTGGCCCGCATGCATTTCCACGAGGTCGGCGTGGTGGATTCGCTGGTGGATGTGCTGGGGAGCCTGCTGGGATGCCATCTGCTTGGGGTGGATGTGGTCACGGCGTCCGCCGTCAATCTGGGAGCCGGCACCATCGAGTGCGCACACGGGACGCTCCCGGTGCCGGGGCCGGCGGTGGCGGCGCTGGCCAGGGGACTGCCCGTCTACAGCGCCGGCCCCGCGCGCGAGCTGACGACGCCGACGGGACTGGCCGTGTTGAGCGTGCTGGCGCAGGATTTCTGCGCCCTGCCGTTGATGCGGCCGACCGCGATCGGCTATGGAGCGGGGACGGCTGATCCCGACGGCTGGCCGAACGCGCTGCGCGTCTTTCTGGGCGAGCCGGTGCCGCCGGCGCTCAGCGAACAGGATGTGGTCGTCCAGCTCGAAACCAACCTCGATGATCTCAACCCGCAGGCCTACGAGACGGTGATGGCGCGCTTGTTCGCCGCCGGCGCCGTCGATGTCACCCTGGCGCCGGTCATTATGAAACGGGGACGGCCTGGGATCGTCCTGAGCGCGCTCGCGCCGCCGCAGAAGGCGGATGCGGTGGGGGCCGTGATTTTGGCGGAAACCACGTCGTTGGGGGTGAGGCTTCAGGAAGTCCGCCGGCGCGTCCTGGCCCGCCGGATGGAAACCGTGTCGCTGCGTGGCGGGACCGTCCGGATCAAGGTGGCGACAGTCGGTCGGGGGCGGACGAAAGCCGCGCCCGAGTACCAGGATTGCCGACGCATCGCCGAGGAGACCGGGCGGCCGGTGCGGGATGTGATGGACGAGGCCATGCTGACCTACCGGAAACCGGCGCGCGGTCGGCGGGGTCGCGCGTGACGCTCTGGCTGGCGGCAGGGTTGTTCCTGGCTTCCATCGTGATCACGCTGGGCGCCTGCGCCCTGTTCACGAACGGCATCGAATGGTTCGGGAAGCGCCGGAAGATTTCGGAAGGCGCCATCGGCAGCGTGTTTGCCGCCGTCGGCACGACCCTGCCGGAAACGTCGATTCCACTCGTCGCCATTTTTTTCGGAACGGGACAGGAGCGGACCGAAGTCGGGCTCGGCGCCATCCTGGGCGCGCCCTTCATGCTCAGCACGCTGGTCCTGCCGATCCTGGCCTTCCTGCTGCTGCTCTATGCCCGATTGGGAAAGCGCGAGGCCGCCTTCAAGCTGGATTATCACGAAGTGCGGGTGGATCTGGCATTCTTCCTGGCCGCCTACGCCGTGGCGTTGGGATGCGGGTTCGTCGTCTCGCGGCCGGTCCATTATCTTGCCGCCGTGCTGTTGATTGCCGGTTATATCTATTACATGCGGCTGAAGTTTTCAGGTGCTGCCGGCGGCGAGTCCGAATTGGAACCGCTGATCTTCGCGCCCCGGCAGGCGGTGCCCTCGTATGGCCTGATCGGCCTGCAGGCGGCCGTGGGCCTCGTGGGGCTGGCGGGCGGCGCGCACCTGTTTGTCACGGCCGCGAGGAGCTTTGCGGAGATTCTTCAGGTCTCGCCGCTGATTCTCGCGCTCCTGATCGCGCCCCTGGCGACTGAATTGCCGGAGATGTCCAACAGTTTTCTGTGGCTGTACCGGAAGAAGGATACGCTGGCGGTCGGGAACGTCACCGGCGCCATGGTCTTCCAGGGCACGTTCCCGGTGTCCATCGGCCTCGTGGGAACCGACTGGAGCCTGGCTCCCTCGGCGATGACGACGATGGGGCTGGCTCTGTTTGCGGTGGGAGCGGCTGCGCTCCAATTGCTCTGGGGCGGCCACTGGCGGCCCTGGCTGCTCGGAGGAGGCGTGGTCCTGTATCTTGGGTACACGGCGTCGCTCTACTTGTATGGGTTTTGATCACTCGCATGAAGAGGCCGGCTCCTCGGCGGTCCCGAAGGCTCTTCTGGGCGGAGACGGCACGGCCCGCACCAGGGATGTCCGGTTCGTGCTTTGGACGGTCCTGGCCCTCAATCTTCTTGTGGCGGGGGCCAAGCTGCTGTACGGCATGGCGACGGACTCGCTCAGCATGCAGGCCGACGGGTTCCATTCGCTGTTCGATGGCGTGTCCAACGTCGTCGGTCTGGTGGGACTCTGGATCGCCGCGTTTCCGCCGGATGCGGACCATCCCTACGGACACAAGAAATACGAAACCCTGGCGGCGGCCTCCATCGGGGCCATGCTGGTCCTGACGTGCGTCTATCTGTTATGGACCAGCTACGAACACTGGCTGGGGACGGTGCGCCCGGAGGTCACGGCGGCGAGCTTCGGGATCATGGCAGGCACGATGGTGATCAATGCCGGTGTCATGTGGTGGGAGCGACGGAAGGGGGAGCAGTTGCGCAGCGAGATTCTGGCGGCCGATTCCCGGCACACGGGCAGCGACATCCTGACCTCGTTCTCCGTGCTGGCGGGGCTGGCTGCGGTGCAGATGGGGTATCCGCTCATGGATCCCCTCGTGGCGGTGGCGATTGCGGGCGTGATCGCCTATACGGGCCTGCAGGTGCTCTGGGAAACGTCTCAATCGCTGACCGATGTGGCCCGCCTGGATCCGGAGGCCGTGCGCAAGGTCGTGTTGGCGAACAAGGCCGTGCTGGACTGCCATGAAATCAGAACGCGCGGGCTGCCGGATCATATCTTTGTGGACCTATCCGTCCATGTTCGCCCCGCGATGACAGTGGTTGAGGCCCATGACGTGGCGCATCAAGTCGAGGATTCGGTGAAGCGGCGGTTCGAAGGCGTGGCGGAAGTGATTGTGCATGTCGAGCCGGAGGGCCAGTGCCATGCGGACGGGAAGGCGGCGACGCATGTCCCGGTCTAAGCGCCTGCCCCAGCCCAGCCTGACCATGGGAGATCCAGGGCGAATTGAACCCGAGGTGATCGCCAAGCCACTGTTGCCAGAAATGAGAATTCTCGTCGTGGAGTTGTCAACGTTCCGAGAACCTTGATGAAGCATGTGACTCGAAAACCGCTTCTTGGATTGACCATGGGAGATCCAGCCGGGATCGGTCCGGAGGTGATTGCCAAAGCCGTGGCGATGCCGGAGGTGCGGCGTTGCTGCCGGCCGATCGTGATCGGCTCGTTGCCGGTCATGGAACGGACGGTCCGGTCGTTGCGCCTCCCGTTGCGGGTGGTGGGCGTGAGCGGGCATGGCGACGCGGTCGGCAGCCGGGGCATCATCCCGGTGCTGGATCCGCTGGAGCGGCCGCTTGGCCGGTTTCGCACGGGCGTGGTGAGCAAACAGACCGGCGGGGCCTCGGCGGTTTTCATCGTCAAGGCCGTCCGCCTGGCCCAACTCGGCTGCCTGGACGCGATCGTCACCGGGCCGATTAATAAGGAAGCGATCAACCTCGCCGGCTACGACTATCCGGGCCATACGGAACTGCTGGCCGATCTGACGAAGAGCAAGGAATCAGGCATGATGATCATAGGCGGACCGCTCAAGATCATGTTCGTCACGACGCACGTGGCGCACAGGAAACTGGCGGACACCTTGTCGTCGCAACGCATTGCCAAAGCCATCCGCCTGGCGCACAAAGCCTTGCGGGAATATTTTGGTGTGGCCAAACCACGGATCGGCGTGGCGGCGCTGAATCCCCACGCCGGAGAGCACGGGTTGTTCGGCAACGAGGAGCGACGGGTCATTCTGCCGGCCGTCCGGCGGGCGCGTGCCAGCGGGATCAACGCGAGCGATCCGCTGCCCGCCGATACCCTGTTTGGAAAAGCCGCGCGGGGCGCCTATGACGGTGTGGTGGCGATGTACCACGACCAGGGCCTGATTCCCCTCAAGCTGCTGGCCTTCGGCCGGTGCGTGAACCTGACGATCGGCCTGCCGATCATCCGCACGTCCGTGGATCACGGTACGGCCTACGACATTGCCGGCAAGGGCGTGGCCGATCCCGGCAGCATGGTCGAGGCGATCACGCTTGCCGCGCGGCTCGTGAAGCGGAGAAAGTAAACGGTTTGTCTGGTTTCTTTGGTTTGTCTTGTTTGTTTGGTTTTTTTCGTTGAACCAGATAAACCAGATGAACCAAACAAACCAGAGAAACCCGGCAAACCAGATAAACCGGG
>DASWIN010000097.1:0-3897 GCA_036397655.1 Nitrospiraceae bacterium
CGGGGACGATGGGTGGGGTGAGTTCGTAACGTCCGCAGATCCTGCTGCTGACCGGCGGCAAGGGCGCCCGAAAGATTGAGCCGCCTCATCCTCTTATCCCATCATGAGGTGGCCACGCGCCAACCTCGAAGAGAAGCAAGAACCCCGTGCGGCAACGTCAGCTAGTGCAAAACGACATGCAGAGGGAATCTGGCATGACGTAACCAGAAAGGCCTTGACCGAGGCCGCGATAGAGAAGCGGACGTTCAAGTGAATGCACGAGAAGAGGCCTTCTCGTACATTCGGACTAACTTTTTAGTCTCGCTTGACATTCGAAATCACCACCGCCATCCTCCTACTTGGTGCTGGAAACACTAGACATAGGCGGACAGCCGCCCCGACAGGCGGTTTTGCTGTGTCAGGACTGTCGGATACGTCGGACCCGGCGCACTCCTTGCTGGGGGTCCGTGAAATAAGGCCTTCGGGCACGAATAAGCGGGCACGACCTATGCCGTGTTTCTAGCCCCCAGCACCAGTGCTGTTCGCTGGGAATGGCCTAGAAAGCCGAGCATAGGAGCTCTCAGATGGAACCCCTCCTAATTCCCGTCGCCCCGCCGGCGAGCGCAGTCGCCGTTCCGCGGCAGGCGAGCCACGATTACGAACTCATTGCCATGTGGCTGCACGGCCGGCCAGAGACGACGCGCCGGGCCTACCAGCGCCATATCGGCCGTTTCCTGGCCCAGACCCGGAAACCTCTGTCCCACGTCACGGTGGGCGACGTGCAGGCCTTCGCGGATAGCTTGGCGCACCTTGCTCCCAGGAGCCGCAACCAGGGTCTTTCAGCCGTCAAGAGCCTGCTCACCTACGGCCAGAAGATCGGCTATCTGACGTTCAACGTGGGCGTTGTCGTCAAGCTCGAGAAGGTGAGCAACGACCTGGCGCAGCGCATCCTGCCCGAGGACGCGGTGCAGCGCATGCTCCACACGGAGAAGAGCCCCCGCAACCGGGCCATCCTACGGCTCTTCTACGGCGGCGGCCTGCGCGTCTCGGAGCTGGTCCGGCTCAAGTGGCGCGACCTGCAGGAGCGGGACGGCGGCGGCCAGGTGGCGGTGTTCGGCAAGGGCGGCAAGACCCGCCACGTCCTGCTGTCAGACGCCGCCTGGGGCGAGCTCGTGAAGCTGCGGAGCGGCGGTCAGCCTGACGCCCCGGTGTTTCGATCGAGGCGGGGCGGCGGGCACCTAAACCCGTCAGCCGCCTGGCGGATCGTGCGCAAGGCTGCGGCGCGGGCGGGGGTCGACGGCGACGTGAGTCCCCACTGGCTGCGCCATGCCCATGCCAGCCACGCCCTGGAGCGCGGCGCTCCCGTGGCCCTGGTCCGAGATACCCTTGGGCATAGCTCGGTGAGCACCACGAACGGCTACCTGCACGCCCGGCCGAACGACAGCAGCGCACGGTATCTAGCGGTGTAGGCTGGAGAATTCCTCCGGCCCTTAGATATCCGGTTTTCTCACCAGATTCGGAAGCTCGGGGCGGGGCCACGGATGGTCCGAATGTGACCCGAAGGTGTCCTTCCGCTCGCTCTGGCCGATGCGCCCTTTCGGAAATCATATCATGTAGAATGCTGGCAGCGCCTTCCAGGGAGCAGGAATGGCCGAGCATCGCATTCAACGCCGGCTTGCGGCGGTCTTGGCCGCAGACATGGTCGGCTAGCTCTCCAGCTCAACTTCAATTTCGCTCACGCAGCCATGGCCGTCGGCAATCGCCTTGATCTTGTCGGAGAAACTGAGGCTGGCATTGCCCAAATGAAAAGGTCGCTTCAGCTCAACCCGCGCGATCCCGTTCGCTGGCGCTATATGGCTTATCTGGCCCGGGCATACGTCAGCCTCGAGGAATATGAGACGGCCGCGGAGTGGGGCCAAAAAGCTGTGTCGTTGCGACCCGAAAGCCCGGATGCTTTGTTCCGTCAGACCCTCTGTCTCGCACATCTTGACCGGGTCGAGGAGGCTCGCTCGCTTCTCGAACGATGTGAGGCGATAAAACCAGGTTTTTTAGCTCAGAGGGCACACTGGCAACCCTGTCCCGACCAACAGCGGAACGAGCATTTGCTCGCTGGACTTCGCCGCCACGGTCTCCACGGCTGATCGAAGATTTTGTGTCGGCCGCTCACGACCCTGCGGAAGCCCCCCGCCCGGCAATCCAATGTTGCCAACTTGCACCATGAATGGCCGGCTTAAGTCGCATCCTGGCTATTCGGAAACGAAATCGACCAGCCTCAAGGGCGTCGGCTCTTTCCCTGGATGCAAAATTCCTTCGCTTGGTACAAGAAGAAACGCGAAAATCCGCCTTCTCGCCATTCATACGAGTGGCCGGAATGGTGTATCGTCGGGCGGGTGACACACAGAGAGCAATCGCATCCTGTTATGAAATACGTTTGCGACGCTCCGGACCGGAAGATCTGGTTCCGAATCGAGACCGAGGCGGAGGCTGAGCAAGAATCGGCGCTGATGGATCACGCGGTCGCGAAGTATTTTCAGCGGGAGCGGGAGAATTCAGTCCGGAGCTATGAGCCGACTTCGAGGACGTACGTTGAACGGAACATCGGCCTGCAGGCGCACATCCAGCGTGAGATGCCGCTTTTCCTGACACTGAGGGATGCGGAGGGCGGTGGTCTGGTTACGGCCATGCTGCCGCCAGGCGGCCGAGACGATCCCGCGTTCAGAATCATCATCGTCGGCAAGGGCAACAGCGATCCCTACCCTGAACATGGAGCGGCGATCGACGCATTGGGCGCGCATTTCGGCCTGACCCTCCAGCGCGCGCGTTGCTATCCCTACGACCGGTAGTTCCTCTCGGAAGCGAGGTGCCTTTTCGTAGCATGGCGACGACAATTATGAAGTTCGGTGTTGGCTAAGGGCTGTCTTCCCGGCCTCCTACCCGGCGCGTCAGCTCTCGGGCGGATTCCGGCTGTCAGGGTCGGGAACGTCGGCTTTCGCTCTGGTTCGGCGGGTTCAACACCAGAAGCAGCTCCAACAGCGGGTCAACCAGTCGGGCAGTAGTTGACCCAAGCCGGACACTCACGGCCAGGGCCGTGGGCGCAATCCGGTCGATGCTATTTGACGGCTCCAATCCGATCAGGCAGTCCCCCAATACAATTTTCTGCTAAGATGATATGAAACTTCGCTAATGACTCTATGGCGCCACGGGCTCTCGTGAGTTGCTCGCGTGTACGGTACACGCTGGCCGTCTCTCGCTTGGAACAGAGGGAGGGATTGATATGACTGCGGTTCGCTGTACAGGTCTCCGAGCTCAAATTCAGTTGGCCGTGCTTTACCTCGGTCTCGTTTTCCACACTATTGCGTTTACTTCACATGCGTCGGCGCAGGACATTGCGTCGAGGCCTGGGGATGACCTCGTCGATCGCAGCCTCGACGGTATGCGCTTTGTCGGCCCTTTCGGCACGGAGGCGGAAACAGGCCCCGAAGAAGATGTTTTCATTTTCGAGGACGGAACATTCGTCTCCGCTAGTTGCCGGAAATTTGGGTTCGAACCGGCCCCCTACTGGATGCGCCAGGATGTCAGTGGCTTGCATTTTCTTGCCGAGCTGAAGAGCGGCGAGCATGGCACAATGCGCTACGAGGGCGTGTTTGATGGCAAGGTAATGAAGGCTGTTGCGTTCTGGAGAAAGGAACGATGGTACTGGACCATAGAGCGGACCTACCTGTTCACGGGTGAACCTTCAATCGCGGCCAAGTAAATCCAACTCGTCTGGCCGGGCAGTATCACATGACCGGAGACGTCCCCACAACACCGATAGGACGCGGGACCAAAATTCGTTGGGGCCGAATAGCGATGTTCGGAACCGGCTTTCTCGGGCTTTATCTACTGGGTCAGTTCATTGCCGATATGGTCATTCAGCAG
>DASWIN010000098.1:0-1829 GCA_036397655.1 Nitrospiraceae bacterium
CTTGGCGAGGGGCATCTGGCTCTTGATACGGCGCAGGGCTTCCGTCTTGGACAGACGGCTGCGGTTGTGGAGACGCTTAATCTGGGTCTTTTCGTCCGCGGAGACCACCACAATCTTATCCATTCGTTTGTGGGCGCCCGCTTCGATCAGGACGGGGGCGTCGTAGATGACGACGGCACGGGGTTCCTGGGTGGCGATCGCGCGGGCCATTTTGGCCTGTTCGCGCGCCACGCGGGGATGCACGATGGCGTTGAGTTTCTTGAGCTTCGCCGGGCTGCCGAACACGATTTTCGCGAGGGCGGGGCGGTTCAGCGTGCCGTCCGGCAGGAGGGATTTCTTGCCGAAGACGCGCGCGATGTCTTTCAAGGCCGGCTTGCCGCGTTCGACCACCGTCCGGGCGAGCACGTCGGCGTCGATGAGGAAGGCCCCGGAGTCCTGAAACAGGCGTGCCACGCTGCTTTTGCCGCAGGCGACGCCGCCTGTGAGGCCGACGAGAATCATGCGCGGAGCATAGCACGAAGTCGTTGCCAAGGGTCAATTGTCATACGCTGCGCACAAAGCTGATCGCGTGCGACTTGACTTCCTGCGCGGCCGGCCTGTATCACCCTCTCATGTTCACGTCTATCCATCATCGCGCCAAAATTCTCGCGCTGCTCTGTTGTGCGGCGGTGCTGGCGTCCTGTTCGGGCGCTCCCGTCATCGAAGGGGCAAGGACACTGGTCGTGGCCCTGGACGGAAGCGGGCAGTACACATCCATTCAAGAAGCCATTGACGCCGCCCGGAAAGGCGACGTGGTCCATATCAAGGCCGGCGCCTATCCGGAAAACGTGACGGTTCACAGCAAGGATCGGATCAAGATCGTCGGGGATGGAGCCGGCAAGGTGATAATTCTGGGCCGCGATCTGGTCGGTTCCTTTCATATCGGCAAGTGGCCCTATGGGGCGACCAACATCGAGATCAGCGGCCTGACGATTCAGGAGCACGGCGGGCTGGCGATGGGTATTTTCAATGGCAAGGGGATCCTCCTGCGCGACGTGCAGGTCAACGGCAAGTTGTTCGGCCAGCAAGTCTCGGGGGTGCGGATCGAACGGTGCTCGCTCGGCGGAAGCGAAACCACGGGGGTGCAGTTCGCCGACTCCCAGGCCGTGCTGGCGGAGAATTTCATCCACGACAACGATCACGGGGTCACGGTGGCCGGCAAGTCGGACGTGCGGCTTGAGCGCAACGTGATTACGCGGAGCCTGTTCGAAGGAGTGGTGGTGACGGATCGGGCCCGCGCCGTGCTGGTCAGCAATACGATCGTGAAGAACGGCGGGGGCGCGCTGTTCTTGGGGACTTCGCAGATCGAGGCGACCGGCAATATCATCGGCCTGAACGTGGCCGGCGTCACGATCGCGCCCTCTGCCCGGGTCAGCCTGTCGTACAACGCGTTTTTCAACAAGGAGGATTATCTCCGCGAAGGACCTCCGCCGGTCCCCGCGCCGGACCTCAAGCCGCAGTCCGATGTGTCGCAGGACCCGCGCTTCGTGGATCCGTCCAACGGGGATTTCCGTCTGCAACCGGACAGTCCGCTGAAGAAAGTCGGCGGGTTTGATTACCTGGGAGCGTTCCCCCCGGCAAGTGGCACACCATGAATCAGCGTAGTATGATGTAGGCAGCTCAGAAAGGACCGTCGCAATGGCTGCCTTCCGATCCGAAAACGAAAGAGCCATTCTTGAATCGCTTCCCGCGCTCGAGCAGATGGAGTCGGGCAAGCCGATCGGCGCCGTCGTGCCGATGTCCGAGGAGGCCCAGCGTCACGTCCAGGACCGCATGGAGACGATTGACTT
>DASWIN010000099.1:0-4903 GCA_036397655.1 Nitrospiraceae bacterium
GAGGCGGCGGTCGGCTCGTTGATGATCCGAACCACGTCCAGGCCGGCGATCGTGCCCGCGTCCTTGGTGGCCTGGCGCTGGCTGTCGTTGAAATAGGCCGGGACGGTGATCACCGCCTTGGAAACGTCTTCGTGGAGGAACGCCTCGGCGCGTCGCTTGAGTTCCTTGAGGATCATGGCCGAGATCTGGGGAGGCGAGTAGGTTTTCTCGCCGATCTTGATGCGGATTACGCCGCCCTGTTCGGACAGGGTGTAAGGAAAATATTTCAATTCGTCGGTGACGTCGGCCAGCCCCTTGCCCATGAAGCGTTTCACCGAATAGACCGTACGCGTCGGATTGCGGACCAGGTGCTCCTTGGCGGGATCGCCCACGATCAGGCCGTTGTCGGTTATGGCGACGACGGACGGCATGATCGCCCGGTCGGCGCGCCCCGCGATCGCTCGCGGGGTCTTGTCGTCCATGTAGGCGATCAGCGAATTGGTCGTGCCGAGATCAATGCCGACGATCCGCATGGCCGCCTTCCAGGGTTGCGATCAGGTCGCCGAGGATGCTGCGGAGGTAGGTCCGGTTGGAGAGCAGTTCCCGCATTTCTTTCAGGACGTCGTCTTTTTGCGGGCGCAGGGCGTCGGGTTGCGGAGCGCGGTTCTGGATCGTGTCCCACTTAACAAACAGGCCGGCGAGCTTCGTGTCCATGGCCTGCTGGCGCTCTTCCAGCAGTTTGCGGTCTGCAAGCAGCTTGGTCCGGTACTGCGCGGTTTCGTTGGCGTTGCCGGACGCGGACCGGAAGGCTTCCAGGTCCTCCTGGAGCTCCAGGATTTCCTCGAACAGGTCGGCGGGCGGGGTGTTGCGGATGTCCTTGGCCGAGCCCGCCTCCAGCTTCAGCAGATATTCCGCCCGCTGGACCGGATCCTTCAACGTGCCATAGGCTGTGTTCAACAGGGCGGAGTTGCCCAGGCTGATCTGTTTCTCCGTGTCCGACTTGGCCTGGAAGAAATCAGGGTGGAACGCCCGGCTGAGCTCATAGTATTTGGCTTCCAGCGTCGCGGTGTCGATGCCGAGCAATCGCGGCAGACCCAGGCAGGTAAAGTAGTCCAGTTCCTTGGACAGGGGCTGCACCTTGACGCACTGGCCGCAGTAGTATTCGCCCGTGACCTCGGACTGGCAATGCCAGCACATGCTCCGGGCCATCTGGAGTTCCGTGCGGTTTCCGGTGGTGTGGTGTATGTGGTCCATGGTTCCTCGCACAACGGGCATGGCCCTAAACAAGCGAATAGCTAATAGCAGGTAGCAGCTTCTCGAATGCTCAGGCACGAACGCTTCATGCCTGGATTGGCTACTTGCTATTAGCTATCAGCTGCTTGCTATTAGGCCGAGAAGGATTCTCCGCAGCCGCAAGTCTTTTCAGCGTTCGGATTCACGAACTTGAACGAGCCGCTCATCAGGTCCTTCTGGAAGTCGAGTTGCGTGCCTGCCAGATAGATGGCGCTTTTGGCGTCCACGATCACCTTGACGCCGTCGAACTCATACACGCTGTCGTGCGGGCCGATCTTCTCGTCGAAGTTGATCGTGTAGCTCAGCCCCGAGCAGCCGCCGCCCTTGACGCCCACGCGGAGGCCGCCTTCGGTGAGGCCCTGCACGTTGATCAGGCGTTTGACTTCTTTCAGCGCGGCGTCGCTTAGCGTGATAGCCGGCGTAGTGGTCGTCGTGTCTTTTGTCTCCATCATGGCTCCTCTTACTTGGTTTCCTTCCCGGCCTTCTTCTTATAGTCGGCCAGGGCCGCCTTGATCGCGTCCTCGGCCAGCACCGAGCAGTGAATCTTGACCGGCGGCAGGTTCAGTTCCTGCACGATGTCGGTGTTCTTGATGGTCTGGGCTTCCTCGACTGTCTTGCCCTTGAGCCATTCCGTGGCCAGGCTCGAGCTGGCGATCGCGGAGCCGCAGCCGAAGGTCTTGAACCGGGCGTCCACGATCTTGTCGCCCTCGACCTTGATCTGCAGCTTCATGACGTCGCCGCACTCGGGCGCGCCGACCATGCCGGTGCCGACGTCTTTCTCGTCTTTCTTAAAGCTCCCCACGTTCCGGGGATTGTTGTAATGGTCGACGACTTTATCGCTGTAGGCCATGGTGCTGTTCCTCCTCTTCCTTCACGCGCCCTTAATGGGCCGCCCATTGAACCGATTTCAGGTCAATGCCTTCCTTTGCCATCTCGTAGAGCGGAGACATCTCCCGCAGCTTGGTCACGATTTCGATCATCCGCTTGATCGTATAGTCAACCTGCTCGTCCGTGTTAAACCGCCCCAGCCCGAAGCGGATGGACGAGTGGGCAAGGTCTGAACCGACGCCCAGCGCCCGCAGCACATAGGAGGGCTCCAGCGTGGCCGAGGTGCAGGCCGAGCCTGAGGACAGGGCGATTTCCTTGAGCCCCATCAGCAGGGATTCGCCCTCGACATAGGCGAATGAGAGATTCAGATTGTGCGGCAGCCGCTGGGTCGGGTGGCCGTTGAGATACACCTCCTCCAGGGCGTTCGTGATGCCGGCCTGCAGCCGGTCCCGCATGGCGCCCAGCCTCCGCCCTTCCGCTTCCATTTCCTGCTCGCAAATCTCGCAGGCCTTGCCGAAACCCACGATCAGCGGCACCGGCAGGGTGCCGGAACGCATCCCGCGTTCGTGGCCTCCGCCGTCCATCTGGGCGGAGATCCGGACCCGCGGCGCTTTCTTGCGCACGTACAGCGCGCCGACGCCCTTCGGACCGTAAATCTTGTGGGCGCTGAACGACATGAGATCGATGCCCATCTCCTGTACGTTCACCGGAATCTTGCCGACACCCTGTGTCGCGTCGCAATGGAGCAGGATGCCCTTCTCCTTGGCGATCTTGCCGATCTCCCCGACCGGGTTGATCGTCCCGATCTCGTTGTTCGCCAGCATGATCGAGATCAACACGGTCTTGTCCGTGATCGCGTTCCGCACGTCCTCCGGCTTCACCATGCCGTGCTTGTCCACGGACAAATAGGTGACCGTGGCCTTGCCCTTTGCCTCCAGCGACTTGGCGGTGTCCAGGACGGCGCGATGCTCGGTCGAGGACGTAATGATGTGATTGCCCTTCTCGTGGTACATCTCGATCGCGCCCTTGAGCGCCAGGTTGTCGGATTCCGTCGCGCCGCTGGTGAAGACGATTTCCTTCGGATCCGCGTGGATCAGCTTCGCGATCTGCTTGCGGGCGTTGTCCACGGCTTCCTCGGCCTCCCAGCCGAACGTGTGGTTACGGCTCGCCGCGTTGCCGAACTTCTCGACAAAGTAGGGCAGCATCGCCTCGAGGACCCGCGGGTCCATGGGGGTGGTCGAATGGTTATCCAGAAAAATCGGCAGTTTCATGAACGCACTCCTTCTCCGGCTCCCGCCGTCGAGAGCGATTGCACGGTGATCAATGGCGTATCGCCCATCATGTCGGCCACGGTCATGTTGTTCAGCAGTTGATAAATGCTTTCCTGGACCTTCCGCAGGGGGGTGCGGATGTTGCAATTCTCAAAGCACGAGCAGGAGGGGGCGTCCGCTTCGTGATAACACTCGGCGATCCCCAGCGGGCCTTCGATGGCCGTCAGCACCTGCGCAATCGTGATCTCGCGGGCGCTGCGCGCCAGCAGGTAGCCGCCCTTGGGACCGTTCTGGCTTTCGACGAGACCCTGCCTGGCCAGCGTCTGCAGCACCTTCGCCAGGAGTTCGACCGGAATGTTATACTCCTCCGCGATCTCCTTCGTGTTCACCACGCGGGCTTTTTGCAGATCGCCATACTGTACCGAGGCGATGTATTGCAGCGCCATCAATCCGTAATCTGCTTTTTTGGACAACTTCAACATTATTCGATCCCCCCGACCATTTTGATCGGATACTTATCTTATCTCCGATCATTTCAGTCGTACACATAATATAATCATGACCAAGGGCATGTCAATTTAAAAATAAGTCTTTTAATAACAATAACTTATACGAGTAAATAAGGGGTGAAAAAATGGTGAGCGCTGTGCTAATGTGGAACTGCTATCCATCACGAAAGGAATGAAGGCAGCTTATGGGCGGAACCAATCCCTATATTGAGAAAGCGGACATTGAGCGGCCGACCAAGCCCTACACGGTCACGATCATCATGCCGGACAAGACCGAGCACAAGGTGCAGGTTGAGCCGGACAAGATTCCGTATGGCGAAACCGGCCAGCCGGGCAGCATCCTCGACATTGCGATGGGCAGCGGTATCGAGCTGGAGCATGTTTGCGGAGGGGTCTGCGCCTGCTCGACCTGCCACGTCATTGTGAAGCAGGGACTGGAGACCTGCAACGAAGGCACGGACGACGAATTCGACCAACTCGAGCAGGCGCCGGCCACCACGCTGCAATCCAGGCTTGGCTGCCAGTGCGTGCCGAACGGAACCAAGGATATCGTCGTCGAAATCCCCGCCGTGAGCATCAATCTGGTCAAGGAAGGCCACGGACTTTGAATTTTGTGATTGGATGATTTGGTGATTGGGCGAAGTGTTGTCACAGAGATTGCCTGAAGCAATTCTTTACTTCACCAAATCGCCAGATCACGAAATCACCCAATTGCTGCGCCCCTTGCTACCTATACAACCCTCAAACAGCGTGCTATAGATACGCGCCATGTTCAGGGATTCTGACGCTGTCACCCCGGGACGAGGCGCCGGCAAGGGCGAGCCAATGGGCAGCGTGCGCGTACGTTTCGCGCCGAGCCCGACCGGTTATCTCCATGTCGGCGGCGTGCGCACGGCGCTCTTCAACTGGCTCTTCGCTCGGCATCACCAGGGCACCTTCATCCTCCGCATCGAAGACACGGACCAGGAGCGCTCGACGGACGAAGCCATCCAGGCCATTCTCGACGGCATGCAATGGGTCGGG
>DASWIN010000100.1:0-5429 GCA_036397655.1 Nitrospiraceae bacterium
CAGCTTGGTTACATCGCCCGTGCGAAACGTGACATTGCCAAGCTTCAGCGAGGAGGCCTTGCGACGGGCCACGGCCAGCATCTGGTCGGCCAGGTCGATCCCCGTCACGCTGCCGGTCGGCCCCACGGCCTGCGCCGCAAGCAACGCGGGATAGCCTGTGCCGGAACCGAGGTCGAGCACGCGCAGGCCCGCGCGCAGGCGCGCGTCAGCCGCAAGCCGGTGGTTCAGGCAGGTCATCTGTTCGTCGAAAAAGCGGTCCCACTTTTCCCAGCCGCCGGCCACGCGGTTCCAGTCCTGGCGTTGACTTTCGATGATCTGTTCGGGCGTCGGTTGCGTCATGCGTCCTCTTTCTTATCGCGCCGGCTCAATCTCGTTCACCCGCCGCTTAAGGCGCAGATGATGTGGATTTGGTCATCGGGCCGAAGCGGTGCCTCCAGAGTCTGTTCCTGTGTGTCATTGACAAAAATCCGGATATGCGCTCGAATCGTGTCCTGCTCGGTGATGATGCGAAAACGCAGGCCGGGATAGCGCCGATCCAATGCCGACAAGACTTCGCCCAGGGTCCGGCCTTCGGCCTCCACCTCGCTCTTCTGTCCGGTATACGAACGAAGCGCGCTCGGGATGTGAACGGTCACAGCTCTGCTGCTTCCACAGAATAAATTTCCGGCAGATGGCTGGCCAGACACGTCCAGCGTACTCCGCCGGTGCGGCTTGCCCAAACCTCGCCGCTGGTCGTTCCGAAGTAGAGGCCGACCGGCTCGTGCGCGTCGGCCGTCATGGCCTGGCGTTTGACGGTCCACCAGGCCTGCGCCTTCGGAAAGTCTTTGCTCAATCGCGCCCACGTCTTCCCGGCATTGCTCGTCTTGTAGACCGCGGGCTTGCCGCCCGGGCTCACGCGCGGCCACACTCCCGAGCCGTCCATCGGGAAGACCCAGGCGGTATCGGGATCGCGCGGATGCAGCACCATGGGAAAGCCGATGTCGCCGATCCGTTTCGGCATGTTGTTCCCGATGCGCACCCAGTGCTTCGACGGCCGGTCCAGCCGGTAGATGCCACAGTGATTCTGCTGGTACAACCGGTCCGGGTTGCCCGGACAGAGCCGGACACAATGGGGGTCATGGACGGCGATATTGGCCGGGTCGAAACCCTCGACCACGTCGAGCCCTCCTACGAGTGTCGTGAATGTCTTGCCACCGTCGAGGGACTCATGCACGCCGCCGCCCGACATGGCGAAGTAGAGGTGGGCGGGGTCGCGCGGGTCCACGATGATCGAGTGCAGTTTCGGTCCGTCCGGCGTGCCGTCCTGCACGGTGCCCATCCACTCGCGGTATTGCGGATCGTCGTTGATGTAGGAAAACGGTTCCCACGTGACGCCGCCGTCGTCTGAGCGGAAAAGTCCCTGCGGCGAGGTCCCCGCGTACCATGCATTCGGCTCGCTCGCATGCCCCGGCGTGAGCCAGAAGACGTGATCCACCACCCGGCCCTTCTCGCCCTCCGGCGCCTTTGGAAAGGCCGGCGGGGTCTTTGCTTCCGTCCAGGTCCTGCCCTGGTCGGTCGAGCGGAAGATCGTCGGTCCGAGGTGGCCGGTACGCGCGGCCATCAGCATCGTGCGCGGGTCGCGCGGATCGGAGATGAGATGATGCACGATCTGGCCGAGGAAGTGGGGGTGCGACAGTTTCCATGTCCGGCGGGCGCGATCGCCGCGCAATATGAAGGCGCCCTTGCGTGTGCCGATCAGCAGCGTGACCGAGCCGGTCGCTGGGTGCGGCGCAACCGTGGTTGTCGAGCGTGACATTTCTTTCCTCCTTTTTATGACTACTTAATCGTCTGCAGCGTCTCGCGGAGTTCCTTCAGCTCGGCGATGGACAAGTCGAGGTGCTGGTCGCGCTGGGGCTGGTGATCTTTGAACTTCCACAGCCGCCAGAAGATCGCGGTCAATTCCTTCTTGTGCGTCACGGCCAAATCGTAGGCGGGCGTCTTGGCCTGTTCCTTCGTGACGCCGCAGAAGGAATCCAGCAGGGCGTGCAGCTGGTTGTGATAGTCGTCCATCGCCTGGTCGGCGCCTTTCCCGCCTTTGGCGGCCGTGGCGCTCGTTTCCATCATGGTCGTCAAGTTGACCATCGTGTCCACGCCGGACGCGCCTTTCGCTTGCTTCGCATAGTCGTCTGCACGGGGATAGAACAGGTAGCTGCAGCCGCTGAGCCCGATCAGCAGCAGCGAAAGAGCGAAGAATCCAATGATGCGTTTCATGGGAGCCTCCTTGATAAACGGGACAAGAGTCGAGTCACGCACGTTGCCCATCCAGGTTAATGCGCGTCGTCATGGCTTCCGCGTATAGGTGATCTCCAGCATCTTCATTTCCTTGCCGCCGTGATGAGCCCCGTACATGTCGAACGTCTGGCTGTTATTGTCGACGATCTTCCGGACCGCACGATGCGTCATCTTTCCTCCGCCCGGTTCAGGATGCGACCCTTTCAGCGTGATGGTCTTGCCGTCGGCGCTCGCCGTGCCTTCCATCATGAAGATTCCCGTGCCCATCGAATCCATCCAGGCCGTCACATATTTTTTGGTCATGTTGTCGTAGGCATCGATCCCGATCCCGGAGTAGGGTTGGCCCATCATCCGGCTGTTGTATTCCTGGTAGAGAAAGCGCCCATCCAGCAACATCTTCATCTCTGCGGTGCCGGTGGATTCCGTGGGCGGCTTGCCCGGCTCCATCCATTCTTTAGTCGTGGTCGTCCAGCTGCCGGCCAGACTTGCGAACAGCTTATGCGGCTCGCCGGGCGTACCCAGTTTCTTCCACAGTTCCATCATGGCCTGTTGGTCCATCGGCTTCTCGGATTTCTTGTCCTTTGCGATGGCAACGGACGTCAGTAGCAGGAGACAGAGACCGCTGAGAGCGAGTCGTATGAGATGCATGGTTTCCTCCTTAGATTTGAGCTGGCAGATAAAGGCTTATTGACCTTTCGGTTTTGGCAAACACCAGAGGTCTTTGATGTTGCAAAGTCTTGCAAGCATCTCTTCGTACTCTTTATTAATTGCTGCTCTTTCCGTCAGGCCGAGAAACTGTATGGTGTATCCATGGGGGCCGTGAAGTATAGCAAAAGGATACATGCCACCGGGCTTCCCGCCACCTATGTCTTTATTAGATACATGGGGGGCGTAATACATGACGTGTGGGATGTTGTAAGTAGCGACACTGTCACTTTCATCCGGGTTTGTGTACGTTCTCAGCACTGGAGACAACATGTATGAGATACCGGCTCGTTCCGGCGCTTTATAGAATCCTGCTTTGTAGCGGTCTTGGATGATTTTCTTGAGTTCTCCAGGAGGAGTTCCCTTAGCTTGCATCTCTGCTGCGTCAAAGAAGACCCGCATTTGTGCCTTAACGCCCGCTTTATCAAAGGAAATCGGGTAGAGAATATCATCTCTATATTTCGTGAACGGCCAAGACCCTCTGAACGTATCATCGCCGGTTCGAGCAACAAAAGCATGGAATTCATTAGTACCCTTGCGGGCAACTTCGAAACCCTTAGCAGGGTTTAAAACATACACTGTTGCATTGTCTCTGAGGTGCGGCGGCAGTGCGCTCAGGGCTAGCTGAATTTCCAAGTCTCGCGGTAGCGGCTCGATTTTATTCGTCACCTCGGGAGTCTGCTTATTTTCCGCGTTCGCGTTAAGCGTGAACAAGAGCCCCACAATTACAATAAGAGTCTGAACGTTTCTCATCTTGATCTCCTTTTGGTTTTAACTGCCTATTTGGAACGTTCAGTACAAAAACAGGCCAAAAAAATATTTCTTCAATCCAGCACGGACAACCCCGTCCGCACCGTATCCCTTAACGAGTCGGCCGGCATCCCAGCCTTCATCATGACGATCACACCTTGCATCATCGTGGTCAGGAACCGGGCCAGCGATCTCGGGTCCCTGCCGTTCCGTAATTCGCCCTGCTGCTCGGCGCGCGACAGCACCCTGAAAAAAGCCTCTTCGAAGTCCCCCATCGCCTTCGCCACCCGGCTGCCGATCTCCTTCTCGCGCGGCGCCAGCTCCATCACGGTGTTGGCGATCAGGCAGCCCTTGCGCTCCGGGTACGAGAGGCCCAGTTCCAGCATCGTCTGGATGAAGATGCGGATCGCCTCGAGCGCGGGGCCTGGCTGGTCGAGCATGGAGAGCCGGCTGGCCGCCACCCCATGGCAGTAGCGGTCCATGCAGGCCAGAAACAACTGCTGTTTGCCGCCGAACGTGTCGTAGAGGCTGCCACGATTGATGCCCATGGACGTCGTCAGGTCCTCCATCGACGTGGCCTCATACCCGCGCCGCCAGAACACCTCGGTTGCCCTGTCGAGGGCTTCTTCGGGATCGAATTCCTTTGGTCTTGCCATTCATATTCCTTTCGGCGACACGATTAACATATTATAGAACGATCAGTCAATAACAAAAATGTGGTGGCCTATGAGAAGCAGAGTCAGTATACTGGGGGCCAGCCTATGTCCTTGAAAGCCTACAATAATGTGCCGATTCCATCCTGGATGTACGGCACGGCCTGGAAGAAGGAGGCCACGGCCCGGCTCGTCCAGCAAGCCGTGGCGGCCGGCTTCACGGCCATCGACACGGCCAATCAACTGATCCATTACCAGGAAGTGCTGGTGGGCGAGGCCCTTCTGGCTCTCGCCAAGCAGGGGACCAGGCGGGGATCGTTGTTTCTTCAAACCAAGTTCACGCCGGTCAACGGCCAGGACCATCGCACGCCGTATGATGCAAAGGCCGATCTCACCACGCAGGTGAACCAGTCGTTCGACAGCTCGCTGAGCCATCTCCACACCGATTACCTCGATTCCTATGTGCTGCACGGGCCCTATTCACGATCCGGATTGGGCGCGGCGGACTGGGAGGTCTGGTCGGCGATCGAAGGGCTCTATGACTCAGGGAAAGCCAAAATGATCGGCATCAGCAATGTCACGGCCGAGCAGTTGGCGCTCCTGTGCGTGCGGGCCAGGCACAAACCCATGGTGGTGCAAAACCGCTGCTATGCCGCGCTCGGATGGGACCGGGAGGTGCGCGACATCTGCCGCGCGCAGGGTAGCATCTACCAGGGATTTTCGCTGCTGACCGCGAATCGCGGGGTGCTGGTCGAGCCGGAGATACGGGCCATCGCGGAACGGTTCAAGACGGGCCCGGCCCAGGTCATCTTCCGGTTTGCCATGCAGATCGGGATGCTGCCGTTAACCGGCACCACAAACCAGCAACACATGCAGGAAGACCTCGCCGCCGATCAGTTTACGCTTACCCCGGAAGACCTCCAGCTCATCGAGACGATCGGGCTGTAGCAGATTGTTCAAGAACCATTTTGATACTCGTAGCTAGCGGAGCCGCAGGCAATCTCAGATGGGACTGGAACGCTCTGCAGGATGGTCAAAAAGTCCGTCCAG
>DASWIN010000101.1:0-2657 GCA_036397655.1 Nitrospiraceae bacterium
TTGTCGAGGAACTGCGGCGCCACCTGTTGCATGAATTTCGTCATGCGTTCGTGGATTTCCGGGTTGTCCACCAGGACCTCGCCGATATCGGTCTTGAGGTAATCGCGCGTGGCGCGGATCACGAGGTTACTCTCCTGATACAACAGGACGGGCGTTGAGTGCTCCTTGTCCTGGGCTGCCTTGGCAATGGCGTCCCACAGGTGGATCAGGTAGTCGAGGTCCCACTGCAGCTCCTCGGCCGAACGGCCGATGCCGGCGGTGCGGGCGATGACGGAGTAGTCGTCCGGCAGCTTGAGCTGACCCATGGCCTCACGGAGTTCCGCGCGATCCTCGCCCTCGATGCGGCGGGAGATGCCGCCGCCCTTGGGGTTGTTGGGCATGAGCACCAGGTAGCGGCCGGCCAGGCTGACGAAGGTGGTGAGCGCCGCACCCTTGGTGCCGCGTTCTTCCTTGTCCACCTGCACCAGCAGTTCCTGGCCTTCGCGGATGACGTCCTTGATGCGCACCTGGCTCATCGGGGTGCGTTCGTTGTAACCCTGGAAGTAAATGCGGGAGATTTCCTTGAGCGGCAGGAAACCCTGGCGCTCGGAACCGTAGTCCACGAAGGCGGCTTCCAGGCTCGGTTCCACGCGGGTGACCTTGCCCTTGTAGATGTTCCCCTTTTTCTGCTGGTAGGTCGAGGATTCGATGTCGAGATCGAGCAATTTCTGGCCGTCGACAACAGCCAAGCGCAACTCCTCGGGGTGAGTTGCGTTAAACAGAATACGCTTCATTGTTGATATATGTCCCCGACGCCCGGTTTGGCGCGCAGTCCCGCCCGCGCTGTGGTTTCAGCGCGACATGACGGAACATCGTCCTGCCGACAGGGTGACAGAGGCCTTGGTGCAGGGGGCCTTCTGCTTTGGTCCCGCGCATCACGAAAAGGGCGCAGGATGTACAATTCAGACTTTAATCACGCCGTGAACAGGTTTTGGCTGTCCCACGCGTCGTCTGCCTGTGTGTGTCGGCAGGTGCTCGCTTTTTGGAGCGTCTAATCCATACGCCTCTACAGAAAGTAGGGGAGAGACGTGTTACCCTTTTTGGGCTCTAGCCGCGTTTAGGTGTCTGGCTGACCGGCGCTACGCCGGGGGCAACGGTGCGGTAGAGCCCGCGCCGGCTTTTACCTGGCGCGAAAATCCGTTGCGTTTCGTGTACTTGTGTCAAATTCCAAAGAATTTACTAAAAGTACACACTGGCACTATAGCAAACCAATTGACTCCCCAGCAATCTGTTATTATCGCCCCGGCATGAAAAAGGCCGTCGACCCCGGAATTCATAAACCCGCGGCCAAAGGCCGCAACGGCTCCAATCTTACAAAACTCCCCTCTCCCGCAAGCGGGAGAGGGGTTGGGGAGAGGGGGCCCTCTCCCTCCTCGAGAGGGAGTGAGGGAGAGGGGGAGACCGCCCGGTTAGACGAGCGGTCTCCCCCCGCCGTCCGTTACCTCGAAATCGATGAATCCCGCGCCGGCCAGCGCCTCGATAATTTCCTGATCGCCACCCTCAAGGGGGTCCCCAAAAGCCATATTTACCGCATTTTGCGCAAGGGTGAGGTACGCATTAACAAGGGTCGGGCGCGTCCGGACTACCGTCTGGAGCCGGGGGATGTGGTGCGGATACCGCCCCTGCGGCAATCGCCCCCCAAGCTGGACTCGGCCGAGGCAGCCGAAGGCTTTGCCTGGCTGTTGCCGCGCATCCTGTATGAAGACGACGACCTGATGGTGGTGAACAAGCCGGCCGGCCTGGCGGTGCATGCCGGCAGCGGCGTCGCCGTGGGATTGATCGAGGCGCTGCGCGGGCTGCGGCCGCAGGCGCCGTTTCTGGATCTGGCCCACCGCCTGGACCGGGACACCTCCGGCTGCCTGCTGCTGGCCAAGACCCGCCCGGCGTTGCTGGCGCTGCATCGCCTGTTGCGCGAGGGCGATATGGAAAAACATTACCTGGCCCTGGTCGCGGGGACTTGGCGCGGCGGTCAGCGCGAGGTGACCCTGGCGCTGGAAAAAAACCGTCCCCGGTCCGGTGAACGCATGGTGGAAGTGTCCGAGACCGGCAAGCAGGCGACCAGCCTGTTCGTGCCGCACCAGCGCTATGGTTCCGCCACGCTCATGGAGATCCGGCTGCTCACCGGCCGCACCCATCAGGCGCGGGTGCACGCGGCGCATCTGGGTCATCCGATCGCCGGCGACGACAAGTACGGCGATCGCGAATTCAATCGCCGCCTGCAACGGCTGGGACTGCGGCGCCTGTTTCTGCACGCGCAACGGCTGCAGTTCGTGCATCCGGTCAGCGGTTGTAAAATGGACATGGAGGCCCCACTTCCGGACGAGCTTTCGCTGTTACTCGAACGTTTGGCGCATGAAACCAAGACATGAACTGATTGTTTTCGACTGGGATGGAACCCTCATGGATTCCATCGCCAAGATCGTGCGCTGTTTCACGGCGGCAGTGGACGATGTCGGCCTGCCCCATCCCGGCGAAGACGCCACGCGTCACGTCATCGGTCTCGGACTGGCGGAGGCGGTGGCGACGCTGCTGCCGCAGGCGGATGCCGCTGCGCGCACGCAGGTCGTGGAGCGTTATCGCGAGCATTTTCTGCATACCGATCAGACCCACATGCCGCT
>DASWIN010000102.1:0-23937 GCA_036397655.1 Nitrospiraceae bacterium
CGTTCTTGGCGATGCGGCCAACCAGCCGGAGTACCGGGTGGTAATTCGCCATCCACTGGCGCGGATGGCGCTCGTCGAAATAGTCCGGTGGAAGGCGGACGAGGATGAAGGGGATGGCGATGAGCGTACCGACGAATAAGACGACAGAGGTGACGGTCAGGGCGATGAGCACATCTCTTGTAAGTAGCGCCTCAGCCTGACCGAGCAGAGCGTCCATCGCGCGGCATCGTAGCATGCACACCGGGGGGGTACAAGCCGGCCTGGACGCGATTTACGCGCGTCTCGGCCTGCGCTATAATCCCCCCACACCTTGTCGGGAGGCCCGCCATGAACCATCCGTTGCGCCCTGCTCTGACGCTCCCGGTCACCGTACTGATCCTTACGTTTGCCTGGGCCGCCCCCGCCAGGCCGGCCGATCCGCCCGGCGGAGACTACGAGGTTGAGATCACAAAAAAAGACCTCGGCAAGGAGGCCGTGATCAGAAAGGGCGACAAGGAATGGTTCATGATGATCGAGGTCACGCCGGAGAACACGGTCATCATCCGGCAGGAAAAGGAGAAGGACGCCTACCTCGTGGACGAGAGCGAAACACACGACCGGGCCATGACGAAGGATGAAGTGAACGCGGCCATTGATGCCTTCGTGAACGGCGTAAAGTCCCAGGGCAAGCTGAACAAGAAGTGACTTGGCCTGCATTATTCATGAGCGCTTCTGCTGCAATCGCGGATTTGCTGCTGCGACAAGTCAGCATGCGAGTTTCAGGCATGCTGGCGGACGGGCTCGCCGCCCGAACCCTCGACGCATGAACAGAAGAAGTCGGATCGGAATCACTGGAGGTATTTATCCGTTTGCCAAGATCATCCATTGAGCAAACGGCTCAAACGAAGTTTGGTATGTACCTCCTCGGGTCCTCCCGGCTTCTCGCGCCCGTCTCGCGACGCGACTACGCGATTTCGCGACGAACCGTCATGAATAATTCAGGCTAGTCGCTTGTCCCCGCCGGACCCACCCGGTATAATCCGCCTGCCCTCGTGAGCCTGTCGCTATGAGCCAGAAACATCGTTTTATCATCTTCGCGCATAACTCCACCTACGACAAACTCCACCAGGTGGCCACGCTTGGCATGACCGCCGCGGCCATGGGCAAGCAGGTCACCATCGTGCTCCTGTTCTGGACCATCAAGAAGTTGGCCGAAGGACGGATCGACGAAATGGACTTCTCGCCAGAACACGTGACGGACGGCAAGGAAGTGGCGCGCCTGCTCAAGGAGAAAAAGGTGCCGAAAATTTCAGAGATGTTCGCGGAGGCGAAACAGGTGGGTCACTTCCGCGTGGTGGCCTGCAGCGCCGGACTCGAGTACATGGGCGTGGACCAGGACATCGTGGCAAAGAACGTGGATGAAGTGATGGGGCTGCCCGCCATCCTCAACCTCACGGCCGGCGCCGAAACAACCCTGTTTATCTAGCGCGAGCGCGTCACTCCCGCCTGATCACAGTACTTCATCAATTTGCACTTGCTGCACCAGGGTGAAACCGGCAGGCAGAGGTTCTGGCCGTAGGGCACGAGCAGGTCGTTGTAGGTGATCCAGTATTGCGTGGGCAGTTTCTTGCGAAGGACCTCTTCCGTTTCCTCCGGTGTCTTCGTCTTCACGTAGCCCCAACGGTTGCTGATCCGGTGGACGTGGATGTCCACGCAGATGCCGGGCTTGTTGTAACCGACCGTCACCGTCAGATTCGCCGTCTTCCGGCCTACTCCATTTAAGGTCAGCAGCTCATCAATCGAATCAGGGACCTGTCCGCTATAGTGTGATAGCAGCCGCCGGCAGATGTCTTTAATCTGTTTGGCTTTGTTGCGGTAGAACCCGACCGGGTAGATGGCTCGCTCGATCCGGCGGAGCGGGAGCGTGAGCATGGTCCGGGGCGTATGCGCCAGCGCGAAGAGCCGGCGGCTGGCTTCGGCCGTGGTTTTGTCCTTGGTGCGGAGGCTCAGGACGCAGGCGATGAGCACGCGGAAGGGGTCGCGGGATTCCTTGGCGACGACGCCCAAAATTGGCTCCTGCCACTGTTGAATTTCCTTGCGGAGGATGCGAATGGCCGGATGGATTTCGGACGGACGCATAGCGCGCTACCTACGGAAACGGGACTGAGGAGTCAAGAGAGTCGGAGGGTGGGAAGACCGACTAGTCCATCCGGCGCTTGGAGAGCCACTTCTGCCGGCGCCGCTGCGCTTCACGCAGTTTGGCTTTCTTCCGGACGCTGGGCTTCTCGTAATATCGGCGCCGCTTCAGTTCCCGAAACAACCCCTCGCCCGCCAGCTTCTTTTTGGCGACCTTCAGGGCCTTTTCGACGTTGTTGTTGAAAACCTTGATTTCCATCGCGCTATGTACGTCCTGCTGCGTAGGCTAATTTTGACTGCAACGGAGCGGAAGTGTAGCACAGCCCCTTGTTATTCTACAAGCTGCCAAGGCCGGCCTGTTCGAGCCTCGTTTCGAGGATTTTACGTGGGTCGAAGGAGTCGATGTTGAGCCCCTGAGCCTCCGCCTGGAGCAGGGCTTGCCGGGGCACCAGCCCGATCAATTCGCTGCCGGTCACCCGCACCCCGCGCCGTTCGGCTTCCCGGCGCACCGCCTCGAAGGCCGCGTGCACCGGCGTTTCGTCAATATTCACGAGATTCATGGCCACCTGCACATGCCCGCGGCTGGCCAGCGGCAATCCGATGGCCTTCACGTGCGCGAGCCCCCCGCTCGATTGCCGCACAGTTTTCGCAATGGCTTTGGCGATGCCGAGATCGTTGGTTTCGAGATTGACGTTGAAGGCGACCAGGCTCCGGCGCGCGCCGACAGCCGTCGCGCCCGCGCCGGGATGCAGCCGGGACGGTCCGAAATCCGGCGTCCATGCCGGATCGCCCGCCATGCGGGCGGCCAACCCCGGCAATCCTCCGCGCCGGATCTCGGCCAGGTTCGTGCGCGCGGGATGCGTGGCCGCCTGCTCGTAGAGAAACACCGGGATCTTCAACTCCTCGCCGATCCTCCGGCCGACGGTGGTCGCCAGCACGACGCACTCACGCATGGTCACGCCGCGGATGGGCACGAACGGGACGACATCGGTCGCGCCGATGCGCGGGTGCACGCCCTGGTGCCGCCGAAGATCGATGCGCGCGGTGGCAGCCTTGGTCGCCTGAAATGCGGCCTCCGCCACCGCTTCCGGCTCGCCGGCGAATGTCAGCACCGCCCGGTGATGGTCCGGATCCATCGTCTGATCCAGGAGCGCCACACCGGGCACGGCGCGCACGGCTTCGACGAGCGTGCGCACAGTTGCCTCGTTTCGCCCTTCGCTGAAATTCGGCACACATTCGATGATGCGATCAGCCATGGGAGAAAGATGCTACGGACGCGGGATGGACGCCGTCAAGCTAAACGGCAAGTGCGGGGGAGCAGAACCGGTTCATCTGGTTTATCTGGTTTGTTTCGTCGTGGATGCCCTGAACCAGAAAAACTAGACAAACCCCATAAACCTCCTGGCTGTTATGACCCGTCAGCGCAGGGCGCCGGCCAGCGCGCAGGCGGGGCACCCTTCGATGGTGCAGCGCCAGCCCGTCCCGTGAGGAGCGGACGAATGGGACGGATTATCCGACGGGCGGTAACGGTGCAGCCAGGCCTGCTCGATCTCGGCCGCTTCCCCGCCGGAACGCGCCTCCACGAACCAGAAATAGCGGTAGTCGGACTGGCGGGCGAACCGGCCCAGCGTGCCGACCAGGTCGTCCGAGCTGGCGCCGACGTAATCGGCCGTCCGTCCGTTTCTGGACAGGATGAACGCGCCGGCTGACTTCGAGTTGACGAACATGTGATGGTATTTGAGGAGAAACGGTCCCAGCATCACGTCCCCCTTGGTGAGCTGTCCCGGTGCGCGACCATCGATGCCGGCCACCTACGAAGGATTCGAGGACGCGGGAGCCATCCGCACGATGTCGATCTTCGAGAGCGTCGCCAGCAGCAGGACGGGGTTGGGAATCATCATCTCCGCCGGCACGTGGATGACCCCCCGGCGCGCCTGCACGCGGATCATCGTCCGCTGTACGGTTTTGATATCCGCCAGCGTCAGCACGGCCTGCTCGCGCCCACACACGACGATCCGCTCCAGCGAGGAGGCTACCAGCACGCCCTCCGGCTCCCCATTCTGCTGGTCGATGATCGGCAGCAGCGTCGACTCGCCGGCCCTGGCCACGGCCTGGTAGGCGACCTTCGACACGTACTCGTTCAGGATGAGACCGCGAGAGCTCATGAGCATACCTCCTTGTGGCGGCCGTACGGACGGTGATCGCGCTGCGGGCAACGAAGGCAATATGCGGGAAGACTTGCGAAGAAATATCCTGCGCCGCGAAGCGGCCCCGGCAGGGCATCTGAATCTGACCGTTCCAGGCATGGCACCTCGGGAATGGTGCGCTCAATGGAGCCCGGCCTTAGTCTTTTCAGGATCCTGGGAAGATGTCTATAACAAGGGCTACCCTCGAAGTCAAGAAAATACGCAATATACTGCGTATTTGATGACATTCGCATCTATATCTAGTGGTAACTGCGAAGAGGCCAGGAGGCACAAAAAAACCGGCATCGGGGTGATGCCGGCGCATTGCAAATGAACCCGCGCTTACTTGGTTTTTTTGACGAAGGCCTTGTAGATACGCTCGGCGTCCTTGGTTTCTTCTTCGAGGCCGACCATCTCATGGCCGGTGGTCTGGCACCAGGCGGGCATGTCTTTCATGATTCCTTCGTCGTCAGACACCACTTCCAGCACCTGCCCGAGCTTCAGTTCCTTGATCTTCTTGGACGTCATGATGATCGGCATGGGGCAGAAGTAGCCGAGCGTGTCGAGTTTTACATCGGCTTGGATCATAATCACCCGATCCTCATGCTAGATGAACAGGTTGACGCTGCCCTGTCGGGCCTCGGCGAGATAGGTGCTGACGCCTGCCAACTGATCCACGCCTTCGATCAGGGTATCTTTGGTTATGCCCATCATGCCCATGGTGGTCGTGCAGGCAATGAACTTCACGCCCAAGTCCAGTGCCGTCTCGCGCAACTCCGCGATGTCGGGCATGCGGTTCTTGCTCATGACCCGCTTCATCATGCCGGTGCCCAGCCCCCAGAAATGAAAGCGGGAGAGCGGCAGGCGGCCGGTTCCGCCCTTGTTCAAAAACCCGAACATCCGGCGCAAGAGGTCTTTCGCCCCGCTCGTGGCCCCTTCACGGCGTATAACGTTCAGCCCCCAGAAGGTGAAAAACATGGTGACCTGCATCCCCATGGCCGCCGCGCCGGTGGCGATGATGAAGGCCGCCATGACACGGTCGAAGTCCCCGCTCAGGACCACGAGGGTGACCCGGTCGGGTTTGCTGTCCTGAAGCTCCGCGAGTGCGACTGCCGGCTCAAGCTTGGTGGGACCCATGTGTCACCTCACGCCTTCGCTCGCCGTTCAAATTGCGGAATACGAAATTCACTATAGTATGCGATTCTTTGGACTGTCAAGGCAGCCGCCCCGGGATGGACCGGCGGTCGCAGCCTTGCGGAAGCCACGGGTTTTGCGTATGCTCGCCAGCCGCCTCAAGGTGAGGAGACCCATGTCGCACTGCAACCGATCCGCCGACCGGATTGTCATCCTCGCCATGGCGCTCCTCATCAGCCTGGCCTCTTCCTCCGCCGGTTTGGCGGAGTCGTCCCGCATCGTCACGGTCCCCGCCGTTGCCGTCGCCGTGATCGGCGGCCAGCTGGTCGGCACCGTCCATTACGTCATCCTGCAAATCGAACGCGACCCGACAGGGAGCGGCCCCACGATTCTCTTCAGCGAATTCGCGATCGGGTCCGCCGTGGATGACGTCTGGAAGGACGGCGCCAGGATCGCCCTTTCCGCGGCGGCGAAGGTCCTGGGCGAGGACGAACGGAACTGGCGGTTGACGATCAAGAACCGCTCCCGCTTCAGCCTGGCCGGAGGCTCCAGCGCCAGCAGCGCGATTGCCGTCGGCGTCATTGCCGCCTGGCGGGGCGATGCCATCCGCTCCGGCGTGGTGCTGACCGGCGTGATCACCGCGGGCGGCGGCATCGAAGAAGTCGGCGACCTGCCCGCCAAGCTCCAGGGCGCGGCCGAAGCCAACATGCGGGCCATGCTGGTGCCGAAAGGCGAGGCCAAGACGCCCGAGTGGGACCTGTTCGAGCTGGGGCGCAAGCGCAATATCAGGGTGGTTGAAGTGGGAACGCTGCAGGAAGCCTACGAGTTCATGACCGGGATTCGCCCGTAGCTCACGGAATCGGGATATCCGTCAGAAGTCCCATGGCCCTGCGGATCTGATCCCGGGTGCCCAGCAGCGAGAGCACGTCGCCCTCCTCCAGCCGGACCTTCTCCGCCGGATTGGAATCGGTCTCTCCCCGACGGGTCAGCGCGATCACCGACACGCCGGTCCTGGGGCGGATCGAGACCTGGCCGATGGTCTTGCCGAGCGCCGGCGAGTCGGGCTCGATGCGGCAGGTCTCCACTTCCACCTCCATGAGCGTGCCACGGCGCAGGTGGCTCGCCAGGTCCGGCAATTCGCCGCGACGGAGCAGGGCATAGCCTTCCTTGCGAACCTGCTCCGCCTTCTCGACGATGACCGATTGCGGCATTTTGTATGTCTGCAGGACCAGGGCGAAAATCTCGATCGACGCTTCGAATTCCTCCGGCACGACCTCGTCGGCGCCCAATTGGTGCAGGTCGTCCATCTCGCGCAGGTACCGCGTCCGCACGATGATGTGCAGGTCGGAATTGAGTCCCCGGGCGATCTGCACGGCGCGGCGCGCCGCGAAGGGGTCCGAGATGGCGACCACCAGCACCCGGGCATGGTCGATCTTCACGTGGTGGAGCACATTGGGGTTGGTGGCGTCGCCGTAAAAAATCTTCACGCCGTTCTGGGCCTCGCGCCGGACGGTCTCGCCGTCGAGATCCAGCGCCACGTAGGGGATTTCCGTTTCCTCCAGCACGCGGACCAGGTTGCGGCCGCTCAATCCATAGCCCATGACGATCACATGGTCCTTGACCTTGAGGTGACGCGACCCCTGCTGCAACGGCATGACCGACTTGTCGGGATACCAGCGGCGGAGGCGCTGGACCGCCTCGGCCCGTTTCGCCAGATAGGGAGCGCCTTCCATCAGCAGGGGCGTGATCACCATGGTGAGCACCGACACCGCCAGAAAGACCTGATAGGGCTCTCCGGTCAACAAGCCGGTCTGTGCGCCCTGCTGGGCCAGCACGAAGCTGAACTCCCCCACCTGCGCCAGCGAGACTCCGGCCAGGATCCCCGCGCGCAGCGGGTACCCCGACGCCATCACCGGAAGCATCCCCATCACAAACTTGCCCACCAGCACCGCTGCGATCAGCGCGATCACCAGCACCGGATGGGCCAGCAGCACCCGCACATCCATCAGCATGCCGATGGACACGAAGAACAGGCTGTTGAAGCTGTCCCGGAACGGCAGCACCTCCGCCATAGCCTGGTGGCTGTATTCGGACTCGGAGATCACCAGGCCGGCCATGAACGCTCCCAGCGCCAGCGACAGGCCGCTCAGCGAGGTCAGCCATGCGATCCCCAGGCAGAGCACGATGATCGTGAGCAGGAACAGCTCGCGGCTCCGGCTGCGCACGATTTGCTCGAGCAGCTTGGGCACCACGTATAAGGCGGCCACCATGAGCGCGCCGACCAGCGCCACCGATTTGCCGAGCGTCAGCAGCACGTCGGGCCGCAGGTTGTCCGACGGATCGGCCAGCAGCGGCAACAGCATCATCATCGGGACGACCGCGAGGTCCTGAAAAATCAGGATGCCGACCGTGGCGCGGCCGTGCAGCGAATCGCTTTCCCCCCGCTCCGCCAGGGCCTTCAGCACGATGGCGGTGCTGCTGAGCGACAGCAGGCAGCCCCAGAACAGGGCCTGCTGGGTGGGCAGCCCTGCGGCGAGGCCCACGACCGTGG
This sequence comes from Nitrospiraceae bacterium, assembly GCA_036397655.1. GTDB lineage: Bacteria > Nitrospirota > Nitrospiria > Nitrospirales > Nitrospiraceae > 2-02-FULL-62-14. The sequence goes on from DASWIN010000102.1 coordinate 7,987, forward strand.
CCAGGAGCAATGTGCCGAGTACTTGAAGGGGTCCTCCGACGACGAGCAGGCGGCGTGCCGCAGCCAGGTGGGCGAGGGAAAACTCCACGCCGATGGTGAACAGCAGGAGCACGACGCCGATCTCGGCCATCACCTTGACCTGCTCGATGTCCGACACCAGATTCAGGCCGGACGGGCCGATCAGCGCTCCGGCGGCCAGAAACCCGGCGATCGGGGGCAGGCGGATTTTATGAAACAGGAACACGACTCCGATGGAGATCCCGAAGATCACCAGGAGATCGGTCATGATTTTGACGTCGGTCACAGCATCGTCTCCGCTTTTGGGGGACTATACACCATCTGCTTGTTCTTACGAAAATCCCCGCGTTGCAGTCGAGCCTTGCCGATCCGCGCGTCCGAGTGCCTGGTCATCGAGGATGCGCTGGCCGGGATGTAACCGGCGAAGGCGGCGGGCATGAAAGTCGTCGGTGTATCCACGACCTATCCCGCCGCGGCATTGCAGGACGCGGATGCGGTCTATGCCGGCTTGGACGCCGTCACGTTGGAGGAAATTGAGAAATCGTTCCGGAAGTAACGGCTAGACCTTGTAGAAGGACCGGTACCATTCGACAAATTTACGGATTCCTTCTTCCAATGGCGTGTCCGGCTTGAAGCCGACGTCCTCGACCAGGTTCTGTACGTCGGCATAGGTCGCGGGCACGTCCCCCGCCTGCATCGGCAGAAACTTCTTCTTCGCGGGCTTCCCCAGCGCCTGCTCGAGAATGTCGATCATCCGCAGCAGTTCGATCGGCTGATGGTTGCCGATGTTGTAGAGCCGATAGGGCGCCGAACTGGTGGCGGGATTGGGCATCTCGCCGGACCAGGCCGGATCGGACTTGGCCGGCCGGTCCAGCGCCCCCACGACGCCTTTGATGATGTCGTCGATATAGGTGAAGTCCCGCTGCATCCGGCCGTGGTTAAAGACATCGATCGGCTTGCCGGCCAGGATCGCCTTCGTAAATAGAAACAGCGCCATGTCCGGTCTTCCCCACGGCCCGTAGACGGTGAAAAACCTCAGCCCGGTGCAGGGAATGCCGTAGAGATGCGCGTAGGTGTGAGCCATCAGTTCGTTGGCCTTCTTCGTCGCGGCATAGAGCGACAAGGGATGGTCCACGTTGTCGCGCACGGAAAACGGCATGCGGGTATTGCCGCCGTAAATGGAACTGGTCGAGGCGTAGACCAGATGCTCCGCCTTAGAATGGCGGCAGCCCTCCAGGATGTTCATGAATCCGGCCACGTTGCTGTCGGTATAGGCGTGGGGATTGACCAGTGAGTAGCGCACGCCGGCCTGCGCCGCCAGGTGCACGACGCGGCGAAACCGGTGCCGTGAAAACAGGGCGGCCATCCCCTTGCGGTTGACCAGATCCAGTTTCTGGAAACGAAATCCCTTGAACGGCTTCAATTGGGCCAGCCGCGCCTTCTTGAGCCGTACATCGTAGTAGGCGTTCAGATTGTCCAGCCCCACCACCGTTTCGCCGCGCTCGAGCAGGCGGCGGGCGACATGGTAGCCGATGAAGCCGGCGGCGCCGGTAACAAGGATGGGTGCCGTCCTGGGTGCCATCATCGCCTCGCCGGTCCGCCGCCCTGCTTCATGAACGGCGGATCGCCGTGATCGCGGCGGTGGAGCGCCAAGGGCGACAGCGACTCGGCCAGTGAGACCACCTCGGTGCCTCCACCGGCCTGTGCCCGGAAGGTGTCGAGGGCATGCGTATAATGGTAGCCGCATCCCTGGGGCTTCAAGAGTTCGGCGAGCTTGTCGGGCGGCTCCCAGTGCGCGGTGATGAGCGCGGTGCGGGCGGGATTGCGCCGGCTGAAGGTGAACGACAGATGGTCCGGCAGCCAGTCGGCTCCGCCGGTTGCGTAGGAGACGAACAGCTTCGCCCTGGCCGCGCCGGCCAGCTCCGCCAAATAGCCGTTGGTCAGGTAGCCGTTTTCGCCGGTCTCGAGCCATCGGCCCGGATGGGAGAGGCAGGCATGCGCCGCGTGGGCCCGGATTTCAATAAGCTGCTGCTGCGACGCGAAGAGCGTGGCCACCGGACCGAATTTGTTCACCAGGTCTCCCAGCACCCCTTCCTTCACCACGGACTTGCCGCCATTCGTCGGACCACTGTCCACGTGCACCATCGTGTTGCGGCCGCGATCATTGATCAAATAGCAGTTGCGCGGCATCTCGATGTCGCAGGGATCTTCGCCGAAAAACGGCACCGACACGACGGAACCGCCGTCGAACGCCCAGCTCTCCCCGTGCGCCAGCTCGACGATCTGGCTGAACCCCAGTTCGCGCAGCAGGGACTGGTAATCGAAGAACAGGGCGCGGCGATTGCGTTTGCTCGGCACGACGACCGGCACGTCCTTCGGCATGTGCAGCAGGGTGCGCGGGTCGACGTGGTCGTCGTGATCGTGCGTCAGGAAGATCGCAGCCGGGCGCGGCAACAGCCCGCCCCAGAGCGACGGCACCGACGATTCGGCGAACCAGGGCAGCAGCCAGGGGTCGAACAGGAAGAAACGCTCCTGCTGCCGATAGAGCAGCGCGGCGTGTCCGAGATGCACCATATCCTGATCGCGCGTGCCGGCCAGCCACTGCTCGCGAATCGTGACGGCCGGCGACAGGACCAGGCAGTCGTAGGTGTGTAACGCCTCCATGACCTGCATCATGATGCCGGATACCTCGCGGCCCGACGACGTGACGATGGTCTTGAGTTCGGACACCCGGTGCGTCCCGTCCAGGAACGCCAGGAATTTCCCGATCGCCGGAGCCACCGGCCGCTCGAATCCGACCGGGATGGCCTGCCGCGCCGCCGAGTTGAAGATGCGCAGCCCGACGTGGGTGACCGTGGCCGATTTCGACGCGTCCTTCCGGAACTCCCAGTGAAAGGTCCCGTCGGGTTTGCGGCCGCACTGGATATGGGCCTTCAGATGGGGGCGCGATTCGACGAGCTCGGCATAGGCGTCTTCAAGCCGCGCACGCCGGTCCGGATCGTCCAGCGGCCCGCGATGGGCAAAGACATCGCTGATCGCCGTATCGATGCCGCTTTGCAGGAGGCTGTGCGCTTCATGCAGCGCCTTGACGACCTCGGGCGCCACTCCCCCGACGAAGGGGAACGGCCCCGGCGATTCAGCGCTCTCCAACTGCATCCAGACCCACGGCGCCAGGCCGATAAAGTGCTCGCCTTTGAGGGAATCCCAGACCCGGCTCATGACACGTTCAGCTTGCTGATGGTGGGTTCGTAAATCACTTGCACGACGTTGCCGTCCGGATCGGCCAGATAAAAGGAATAGCTGCCGTCGCGGTGCTGTTTGACCGGCTTGACGATGGGTGCGCCGGATCGCTCGGCCTGCTGGAACAGCCGATCCACCGAGGCCGGCGAATCCATGATGAATCCAAGATGATCCAGCAACTGGTCCTTCGCAGGCCTGTATCGGGACACGTCGGCCGACGGAATTTGATGGAGCGCCAGATTGTCCGCGCCCGAGCTCAAATAGACATTCTCGGGGTCCGGTTCCCAGACCACCCTCATGCCGAAGAATTCTTCGTAGAATTTACGCGCGCGCGCGAGGTCCGTGACCTTCAAGGCCAGGTGCCGAAGCCCGCGTATGCCGGAATCAGCCACGGTGCACGCTCCCTCGTTATTTATATGACGCGGGGTCTGGGGCGTCAACCGGAAACATGTCTCTTCTCTGGGCTTCGAGGGAAACGATATGCTACCATCCACCTCCGACGAACGCCGACTATAAAGGAGTCTCATGTTACCGCTCTCCATCAATCAGATTGGGCTGATCGTGCTGATCGGCCTGATCGTGCTGGCCGTGCCGCCGGCCGGTCCCCTCCAGGCGGCGGACACGCCGCAGGCGGCCACACCGGCCGGCAAGGACGGCACGCCGATGGTCCTGGTGCCCGCCGGTCCGTTTCCGATGGGCGTGCCGCCAGGGGACCGGGACGGCGGCCGCGACGAATACCCCCGCCATCAAGTGGACCTGGATGCGTTCTTTATCGATGCCCATGAAGTCACGAACGGACGCTATCACCAGTTTGTCACGGCGACGAGGCACCGCGTCCCGGAGCATCCGAACAATCCGGCGCGCACTCTGTGGAAAGGCAGCCAGATTTCTGACGCCGTCGCCGAAAGGCCGGTGGTGAACGTGGATTGGCGCGATGCCGACGCCTATTGCCGATGGGCCGGCAGGCGGTTGCCGACGGAAGCGGAATGGGAAAAAGCGGCACGCGGAGAGGATGGGCGCATCTATCCCTGGGGCAGCCAGCCGGCGGGGCTGAGCCGTTCCAACTTCGGCCGCAGCGGCCTGTCAGGTCCGGTTCGTGACCGGCCGGAACGGCTGATGCTCTATCCGCCGATCATCTCCGTCGACAAGTACGACAATGCGTTGAGTCCCCATGGTCTGTATCAGATGGTGGGCAACGTCGCCGAGTGGGTGGCGGATTGGTATGACAGGGACTACTACAAGTCGGCGCCGGAGAAAAATCCGAAAGGTCCCGGGAAGGGCACGCAGCGGGGCTTCCGCGGCGGCGGATGGATCGACAGTACTCCCAGTGTGCGCGCCGCCCAGCGCAACGGCACCGATCCGAAGACCAAGATGAACTGGCTGGGGTTCCGTTGCGCGCGGGACGCGAAGGACGCGCCGGCCCGACCGCCATTGCCGGGTCTACGCTAAGCGTTTCGCGTTCAGGAGCGTTGCCGCCTGCTCGGCGGTTTCCTTGACGAGGGTGCCCATCTTCGGGTGGGACGGCTCGATGTCCACCGGCCAGCCGTACTGCCGGAGCCGCTCGCTGGCGATCGGGCCCACCGAGGCGACCACCATGCGCGTCAAGGCCTGGGTGAACTGATCCACGCGGCCGTCCTTCGTCAGTACCTGCATGACGTGGTCCACCTGCACGGCGTTGGTGATCAGCAGCACGTTGACCTGTCCGGACGCGATGTTGCCCAGCGCGTCACGCAACAGGCTGAGATCTTCCGGCAGCGCCCACCGGTAGACCGGCACGCGCGTGATGGTCGCGCCGCGCTCTCGTAATTCTTCCAGCAGTTCGGCATTGGTCGCGCCGTATTCCTGAAGGGCGACCCGCAGCCCGAGCACCGGGCAGCTGGTGTCGAGCGTCTTCAGCAGATCGCGCCAGGTGTTGGGTTCCGGGACGGTGAAGGTCGGAGTCAGGCCCAGTTGCTTGAGCACGGCCACCGGCTTGGGCCCGCGCGCGACCAGCGTGATGCGTCTGAGCGCCTCGATGATGGACTCGAGTGGATGAACGGTCTTCAGGACGTGGACCAGGGTGTCGAGACCCACGCCGGTCATGAGGATCAGCATGTCCACCTGGTCGGCCAGCAGGCGTGCGCTGAACTGCAGGGCCTCGCGGTTGTCTTCCAGCGACACTTCGCGCAGGGCCGGCGCGACCATCGGACGGCCGCCGTAGCGTTCGATCAGCCCGGTCATTTCGGGGCCCATGCGGTTCTCGAATGCCGCCACGGTCAATCCGTCGAATCCCTTGTCGCTCATTTGGGCGCATCCATCGCGCAGCGGAAGCCGGTCGATTCGTTGCGATCCAGCGGATCGCTCTTCACGCGCGTGAAAATCCGAACCATCGGTGTCTCCACGGCCCATCCGGAGCTGCGCAACACCTTGCCCGCGCCGGAGTCCGGGCCTTTGGGATTTTTCGCCGGACTATTCTCATAGTAGCGGTCGTCGTACCAATCGGCCACCCATTCCCAGACGTTGCCGGCCATATCGTAGGCGCCGTAGGGACTCTTGCCCGCTTCATAGCTGCCGACCGGCATCAGCGTCTTCTCGCCGATCCATTTCTGGTTGAAGTTCAGGTGTTTCGCGGTCGGCTCGACGTTGCCCCACGGAAACCGGCGGTCGTCGGTTCCGCGCGCCGCTTTTTCCCATTCCGCTTCCGTCGGTAATCGCCTGCCGGCCCACCGGCAATAGGCGTCCGCGTCGAACCAGGACACGTGCATGACCGGATGGCTGGCCATGCTTTCCTGAAAATTCCCGCCGTCGTAGCGCCAGTCGACGAGCGGCGGCCGGTTCGTGGCCAGCACGAATTTCAGAAACTGCACGGTCGTGACCTCGAAGATGTCGATGTCGTAGGCGTCGAGATAGACTTTGCGCTGCGGCACTTCCGCGGGATAGGCCAGCCTGTCCACCTTCTTGTCGCTGCCCATCAGGAACCAGCCGGCCGGGATCAGCACCATGTCATCATTGGCCGGCAGCTTGGCCCGCTCGGCGGCAAGCCGCTTGCCTTCCGGAGTCCACTCGATCGTCATATCCGCCACATCCAACGCCCAGACGAGACTCACCATCGAGAACGTCACGGCAATCGTCATGCCCATCTTGTTCCAATTCACGCGCCCAGTCCTCCATCTATTGGTTCATCTGGTTTGTCTTGTTTATTTGGTTTGTTTCGTTCCATCAACCAGACAAACCAAACGAACCAAAGAAACCAGATAAACCTGTTTTCACATCGCCTGCTTGGGGGTTGTCTCCACGCCCCCGCGATCGAACTCTTCAAGGGGCTGGAAATTCACCGGCAACTGGAAGAGAAAATCCGAGGTGGGCCGGAGCCGCACATGGCGGTATTCCACGATCCAGCTGCCGTCCTTCCTCGCGAGCTTCAACGGAAACCGGATGTCGGTGGCCAGCCATTGATAGTAGACATCCGTCCGATCGCCGTGCCGGACCGTGACCTGATAGAGCGTCGTGGGGTGCCCGTCCATCACCTCGGTCCCGATTTCCTCCCGCGACACTTCGCCGTCCATCCGCTCGGCCACTTTCGGCGCCTGCTCGGGATCGTAGGGCTCGGTCTTGAAGTGCTTCATGCGCGACAGCAGCAGCCACATCACCTGCTTGTCCTTGCGAACGATGGTGACATTAACGGGCCCCAGATCGTGATGCTCGAGCCGCCACATGTCATCGCGGTAATAAATGTTCGCCTTGCGGCTATGGCCGTTGATTTTCGTGATCTGATCGGCGCTGAACTCAAGCCCCCACGCGCCCGGCTGGCCGGCGGCCCAGAGCAGGCAGACGATGGCGATGGCGACGACCCGGCGCATGGGCTCAGTGTACAAAACCGGCTCTACTTCCGGCAAGGACCCCGTCGGCTCGCCTCGTTTTTCCCGATCATGTACACTGCCCGTCATGAAGGCGATGGTCCTCGACCACAGCTCGGACGCGGGCACGGGTCCGCTCCGGCTTCGCGACATGCCGGCGCCCGAACCGGACGCCGGACAGGTCCGGGTCCGCGTCCGTGTCTGCGGCGTGTGCCGGACCGACCTCCATATCGTCGAAGGCGACCTGCCGCTGGTGAAGCGGCCGATTATCCCCGGCCACGAGACGGTCGGAATCGTGGATCGGACCGGCGCGGGAGTCCGTTCCGTCAAGGAAGGCGATCGCGTCGGGATCGCCTGGCTGCAGGGCACGTGCGGCCATTGCGAATTCTGCCTGAGTGGGCGCGAGAACCTGTGCACGGGGGCCGTCTTCAGCGGCTATCACGTGGACGGAGGCTATGCCGAGTACGCGCTGGCCGCGGAGGCCTTCACCTACCCGATCCCGCCGGTCTTCAGCGACGACGAAGCCGCGCCGCTGCTCTGCGCCGGCATCATCGGTTACCGGGCCTTGCGGCTCAGCGGCGTGCAACCGGGCCAACGGCTGGGGATGTACGGATTCGGCGCCTCTGCCCACGTGACCATCCAGGTCGCGAAGCACTGGGGGTGCGCCGTGTATGTCTGCTCGCTGCGTGAGGAACACCGGGCGCTGGCCAGGGAACTTGGGGCGGCATGGGTCGGGGCTGCCACGGACCGGCCCCCGGAAAAGCTGCACGGCGCGATTGTCTTCGCGCCGGCCGGCGAGATCGTCATCCCGGCGTTACGCGCGCTGGAGCGGGGCGGGACCGTCGCCCTCGCAGGCATCCACATGACACCCATCCCTGCCATTGATTACGACCGCGACCTGTTCGGGGAGCGGACCATCCGGAGCGTGACGGCCAATACGAGGCAGGACGGCCTGGATTTGCTGCGGGAAGCGGCGGCGATTCCGATCCGTACCCGCACGCAGCGCTTCAAGCTCGAAGAGGCCAACGAGGCTCTGCAACGGCTGAAAGCCGGGACGATCCAAGGCGCAGCGGTCCTAACGATAGGGTGACACGCCGCGCTCCCATTCACAGCTCCCCAACGCTGTGCAATAATGGAGTCACGATGAACGCGCTGGTCAAAGCCGAGCCGAAACCGGGATTGACCCTGCGACAGGTGCCCGATCCCAAGCCGGGTCCCGGCGAAGTCGTGGTGCGCGTGAAGGCGACCTCGCTCTGCGGCACCGACGCGCACATCTATCGCTGGGACGAGTGGGCGCAAAGCCGCATCCAGCCGCCGCGCATCATCGGCCATGAAATGTGCGGGGATGTCGCCGAACTGGGCGCCGGCGTTTCGTCGGTGAAGGTCGGCGACTTCGTGGCGGCGGAATCCCACTTTACCTGCGGCCTGTGCTTCCAGTGCCGGACGGGGCAGGCCCACGTCTGCAAGAACTATAAAATACTCGGCATCGACGTGGACGGCTCCTATGCCGAGTACGTGCGCCTGCCGGAGCGCGTCCTCTGGCGCACCTCGCGCGACATCCCCCCGGAACTGGCCTGCGTGCAGGAACCCCTGGGCAACGCCGTGGATGCGGCCCTGGCCGAAGACCTCACCGGACACACGGTGCTCATCACCGGCTGCGGCCCGACCGGCCTCTTCGCCGCCGCCGTCGCGCGCACGGCCGGCGCGTCCGTGATCATCGCCACCGACGTCAGCGACTACCGGCTCGGCCTGGCCAAGCAACTGGGCGCCGACCACACGCTCAATGCCCGGACAGGGCAACCGGAGCAGATCGCCGCGGCCATCCACGACATCACCGGCGGGGAAGGCGTGGACGCGGCGCTGGAAATGTCGGGCGACCCGACGGCGCTGCATCAGGCCTTCAAGGCGGTCAAGAACGGGGGCTGCGTGACGCTCTTCGGGATTCCGACGGGATCCGTGTCGTTCGATCTCCCGAATGAAATCATCTTCAAAGGCATCCGCGTGTACGGCGTGACCGGCCGTCGATTGTTCAAGACGTGGTACCGGTTGTCCGGACTCTTCAAGGCGGGCCTCACTATCCGGCCGGTCATCACCCACACGTTTCCGATGGCCGACTTCGCGAAGGGGTTCGACCTGATTCAGTCGGGCCAATGCGGGAAAGTTGTTTTGTTTCCATAATGAGCGAGTAGCGAACAGCTAATGGCGGGTAGCTCTGAGCTATTCGCTGCTAGCTACTTGCTATTCGCTAGATTTTCATGGCGTTCAACTCCTTCAAAAAAGCTATCGACGAAGAACTCGCCAAGATTCGGTCAGCGGGTCTGTACAAGACCGAGCGCCGATTGATGAGCCCGCAGGGCGCGCAGATCCGGGTCGCGCAGGCACAGGGGGCGGGCGAGGTGCTGAACTTGTGTGCCAACAATTACCTGGGCCTGGCCAACCACCCGGAGATCCTTCATGCCGCATCGGACGGACTCCGCGAACACGGCTACGGCATGGCCTCGGTCCGCTTCATCTGCGGCACGCAGGACTTGCACAAGCAGCTGGAGCAGGCCCTCTCGGGCCTTCTTGGCACCGGCGACACGATCCTCTACAGTTCCTGCTTCGACGCCAACACGGGCCTCTTTGAAACACTGCTCGACGAACGCGACGCCGTCATCAGCGATGCGTTGAACCACGCGAGCCTGATCGATGGCATCCGCCTCTGCAAGGCGAAACGTCTGCGCTATGCCCATTCAGACATGCGGGACCTGGAAACCGCGCTCAAGGACACGTCGTCGTGCCGGCTCCGGCTGATCGCCACAGACGGCGTCTTCTCGATGGATGGAGACCTGGCGGCACTCGACCGGATCGTCGACCTGGCCGACCGGTACGACGCCGCCGTGGTCGTGGACGACAGCCACGCGACGGGCGTGCTGGGCGCGAAAGGACGCGGGACGCCGGATCATTTCGGCGTCGCGGACCGGGTGGATTTGATCACGAGCACGCTGGGCAAGGCGCTGGGCGGAGCCTCGGGGGGCTTTACGTCGGGACGGCTGGAGATCGTCGAACTGCTCCGGCAGCGGTCCCGGCCCTACCTGTTTTCGAACTCGCTGCCTCCGGTGATCGCCGCGGCGGCCCTCCGGGCCGTGACGCTGGTGGCCGAAGGGGATGCGTTGCGGGCCACGCTCCGTGAGAATGCCGCGTTCTTTCGCACGCAACTGGCGGCGCTTGGATTCACGCTGGTTCCCGGCTGCCATCCCATCATTCCGGTCATGCTCGGCGAGGCTTCGCTGGCCACCGCGATGGCCGACCGGCTGCTCCAGGAAGGGATCTATGTCATCGGGTTCAGCTACCCGGTGGTGCCTCAGGGGCAGGCGCGGATTCGCGTGCAAATGTCCGCCGCGCACACGCACGAGCAACTCGATCGGGCCGTTCGCGCCTTTGCGACGGTCGGCCGGGATCTCGGCGTGATCGCGTGAGCAGGGACGGGGGGGTCGGGTTTCAGGGCGCGCGTCGAGTCGAGTCTTTCTGTTTCGACCCTTCCTGTTGTTTTTGGTATTCCTGACGCGGAATATCCTTCGGTTCATAGTCCTTCGGCTGATAGGTTTGAAACCCGAGCCAACTCCGGCCGATGGCCAGGGCGAGGATCGCGCCCGCGAGCGCCAGCCCGACGGCCAGGAACCACCAGGGCCGGTTTTCTTCAATCCGTCTTCTGACCGCATAGACCGTTCGATTCCACGAGCTCCGCCGAACCATCGGGACGACCACCGAGGTCCGGACGAATTCGTTGAGCACCGGCATGCCCTGGCCGCGCAGGAGCTGCGCGTCGTCCAGCGAGATCAGCGAAACAAGAAAGCCGCTTGTGCTCACGATCGGCAGATGACTGATGCCCCTCTGAACCATCGCGGTGATGGCATCCACGACGGTACCCCGCTCGTTGATGCGAACGAGCGGCGACGACATGGCCGATTCCACCCTCACCGGGCTCTCAGACACCCCGCCCCCGGGAACCCGATCGGTCAGGTCGCGGGATGTCACGATTCCGATCGGCCTCAGGCCCGCCAGGACCACGACCGCGCGCGTCCCGCGCGCCGCCATGAAGCGCACGACGTCGTGCGCGGCCACGCCGCGCGGCACGGTATAGACCGGCCGCACGTTTTGAGGAATCGCGTTGGGATGTGCCGCCACAGTCATGCCTGCGCCCAGATCAAATGGCCGCGGAGCCCTGTGCCGCCCGCCGGCCGCCAGGCCAGTGTACCCGGATTTTCAGGCAAGGCAAGAATTCAATGGGGCGGGATTATTCCCGAATGGCTTTGGCGCGTTTTTGCAGATAGGCGTTGCGGACGGCGCTGTAGAGATCCACGGTCGCTTCTTCCACGCCCTCGAACGTTTCGAGGTTGAGCGAGCGGTAGTTGACGATGTCCTCGACCGTTCGGCTGAGCTGGAGAATGGTCGTCGTATCGCGGTTCTTGTGCGCGATCGCCGACGGCCAGTCGTCCACCTCGAAGGTGGGCAACAGGAAATAGTTCACGGGGTTCATGCCGAAGTCGAGGAGATACCCGAAGAAATCCCGGAGCGTGAACGGCGGCAGCAATGGCAGCACCAGGTACGGACCGGGGGGCACGCCGTACGAACCCAGCGTCTGTCCGGTGTCTTCCTGGGGCGTCTCCAAGCCGAGCCAGTGCTTGGCCGGATCGAAGAATCCAGCCAGCCCGATAACATTGTTGATCACAAACCGGCTGAGCTCGATGCCGGCCCCTTTGAGCTTGAGCTGGAACACATTGTTCAGCAGGCGCGGCCCGAAGTGGATGTTGTTGTAATAGAAGTTGCTGATCCCCTTCTGCAGCGCGGTCGGCATGATCTTGTCATACCCCTTCGCCACCGGTTTCAAGACATACTTGTCGAATTTCCGGTTGAACTCGAACATGGCCGAGTTGAATCCCTCCCACGGGTCATAGTCTTCACCCGCGGCGAGCGATTCTTCCTTTTTTGCGAACGGATCGAAAAACTCATCCGGCGCGTCCTTGGACGGCGTCTCCGCGGCTTTCGCGCCCTCCCCGGCATCGTTCTTTGATCCGGCTGGCGCGCTCTCCGGGGCCTGGGCGAGTTCCAGCGATGCGGCCGCGCCTGCGGCCTGCGGCTGCCCGGAAGCGACCACCTCGCCCACACCCGATGCGGCGGTTTCGATGGCAGGAGAATTCAGGGTGGCGAGCGCCGGACCGGCATCCGGGGAGAGGCCATCGGAGAGACCGGCACAGCCGGTAGCCAGCAGCAGAATACCGGCCAAGGCAACCGGACGAGAAGCCTGGAAAAATTGCATGCGCGTAAAGTGGTTTCGCATCCCCGGCTCAGGTCACTGGCCGCGCACTGTACCAGAACCGAGACCGCGGAGCCAAGCACAAGAAACCGGTGACTGGTCACTGGTCATCGGTCTTTGGCGAAGAAGGCTCGATGTTCATACCGCCATTGACCCATGACTAATGACGAATGACTTCTTCGGTAAACTGCTTCAGCCGCTGGAAATAGGGCCGTCCGCCGACCTGGTAGGTGTTGTTGTGATCGGCCCCCTCGATCACATAGAACGACTTGGGGGCGGGGGCCGCGTCGAAGACTGCACGGCCCAGCGCGATCGGGACGATGTCGTCCCGGTCGCCGTGGAGGACCAGCACCGGCACGGACACGCGCCTCAGCCGTTCGACAAGCGGGAACCGCCCGCTGAGCAGCCAGTGCATGGGAAGCCCCAGGTAGTGCACGCGGGCCATGGCGGCAATGGACGGAAAGGGCGATTCGAGAATCAACCCGGCGGCCGGTTTCCTGCCGGCCAGTTCTCCCGCGACCGATGCGCCGATCGACCGGCCGAAGAGGATCAGCCGCTCCGGCCGGATGCCGCGCGTGGCGGCCAGATAGCCGTAGGCAGCCAGCGCATCCTCGTACAGGCCTTCTTCGGACGGTTTCCCGCTGCTCCGACCGTACCCGCGATAGTCAAAAATGAACACGGAGAGGCCCAGGCGGTACAGCTCGGCCAGATTCTCCAATCGATGAATGACATTGCCCGCATTGCCGTGACACCAGAGCAGGACCGGTGCGGCGGGAGACGATTGGACGTACCAGCCGAAGAGCTTCTCGCCGTCCCCGGTCTGGAACCAGACCTCTTCCAGAGGCAACCCACTGATCCTGGCCCAATCCCGCTCGATCCACGGATGCGGATGGTAGACGAAGAGTTGATCCAGCACGTTCGACTTTCGGCGATTCATTGCATCTCCAGCGAATAGCGAGCAGCACATAGCGAATAGCCAGATTCTGCCAGAGCTATCCGCTATCTGCTATTAGCTACCCGCTTATTCAGAAGTACGCGTGAATTGTAAATAAAGCTTCATTGTCCCGTCGCTCCCGGTGGTTGAACTCGAACCGCAGCGCGGCGTCCTTCGCGAGCGTGTACCGCTGCCCCACCGACCAGCGGACTTCGTCGGACTTCTCCCCCAACGGAAAGCGCAGATAGGTCGCCGACGCCAGCAGCCGCCAGCGGTTGGTGAGATCGGCCATCATGCCCAGCGTCCCGCCTCCCCCGGCCCGATGCTTCTCTTGGAAGGCATGGCTGTACGTGGTTTCCAATTCACCGAATGCGAACAAATATTCCCGCTTCAGGAGATGCGTTTCGAATGTGAGTCCTGCGCCTCCGTTGGCCACGCCGCCCGTGCAGTAACGGCAATCGTTGTGCCGCAGGGTCTGCATCCCGACGTTCACCTTCCATGACGGCGACAGGAATAGCGCATCGGCGGGAGTGAGCGACATGACGTTGGCCAGCGTGAACCGCTCCAGCCTTGTTTGCTTGGCCTCTTCATAGTGACGCAGCGCGCCGGAGAGGAGTTCAATCTGATACCCCGGCGCATAGCCCGGCTCCTGGTCCAGCAGGTCGTGATAGGCCGCGCGCAGGTTCACCTCCTCGAACCATTCATCCTGCCGGTACCCGGCGCCGATGCCCATGCGGGACGTCCGATGCCCCAACTCGGGCCTCGTGACGAACGGCTCGATTGGCGTTTCATCGAATTTGACTTTCAGCTCACTCCTGGTCACCAGGACCTTTCGGTCGCGCGCCTTGTATGTCTCTGCCTGTTTCTCGTCAGTGATGCTCTGGTAGCGCAGGTAATCTGAGGCAATATCGAGCATCAAGGTCCGCCGCTCGACCGGACGCTGCTGAAACGACGGATCGCCGGTCAGTGATGGGTCTCGCAGAACCTTTCCGAGCACACGACGCTCGTCGCCGGAGAGGCGCTGGTAGCGCCGCCTGATCTGTGTCGTGCGTGCCGGTCGGTAGACGACCTCCCCGACAAGGCCGGGTTGCGCCGTCAGCAGTCTCACGGTGTCTCCCGGGATCGTCCAGCCGGTAAATCGCTCCGTGAAGTGCCATTCCGGGTTCGCCACTTCCAGGAGCGGCAGCAACTGATATGAACAGTTCTCCTTGAAGAAGAAATAGTCGAACGAGGCGATCCCCATTTCCCACACGTGCATCAGCATCCGGCGCACCTGCGCGTCGGTCAGATTGAGCCGGTACTCCCAGATATCGCGATTCTCGATGTCGCGGTATTCCCTGACTTTCAGGTAGTAGGGAATTACGGAGAAGCCTCCTTTGTAGCCGCCTGATATGCCACGGACGGCAAACATCATACCCTCATCATCCGGGACTTCGGCCATGAAGTTGATCGTGTAGGCCAGGATCCTCGTCTGCGGCGTCTGCCCCTGTCGATCCACCCGGAGCAGCGTGTGCCCGAACATCGAGGCCGGATTGTTCATGAAGGCGGAGGGGAAGATCACCGTGATGGATCGTGGAGCCAATCTCTCCATCCAGGCATCAAATTTCTTGCATGCCAGCGGGGGCAGTCGGCGCGCATCGAAGGCCAGCTTGTCCCTGAGCCAGTGATAACGCGCGACAAAGGCGCATTGGGTCGGCTGCTTGGCCTCGCCGATCAGCTCGTCCGAAAAGAACCCGGCGAGCGTGGCGTCCAGCTCGGCCTGCGGGTTGGTCTTGCCGTCGGGGGCGAGAAAAAATGTCGGTCCGTCCTGTTCACTCGTGTAACCGCCGAGCACATTGGGCCGGTAATGCAGCAGAACGTGCCACTCCCGGCTGTCGGCCAGTCTGGCTTCGCCGGCTTTGCGTATGAGTTCGGAAAGGTAAGAGGCGTCAGGAGCTTGATCCGCTCGCGCGGGACCTGAAAGCACGATGACGGCCAGAAAACTGAGCGCGAGTCTTGCCAACTTGAACAAGACTGGTGTCGACCACATCGCTCTGCTGGATCGTGAAGAGTGGAGTACTAGGCAAGCATCAGGCGATGCCCCTTGGGTTCAGGCACCGTGCGGCCGAACTCTTTGGCGGTATCAATCCACAATTGAATCGCTTCATTGGCTGATGCGAGGGCGGATTCCTGCGTCGGGCCGTGAGCCATGCAGCCGGGAAGTTCGGGTACCTCGGCAATGAAGGCTTGGTCTTCGTTGCTCCAGTAAATGATGACTTCGTACTTATGCATCGCTCTTGCCTCCCAGCCCGTACTTCAGAAGGATGGAACGGACCTGTCGCACCTGATAGGCCTTCGCTTTGCTTCCATCGCGCTGCAAGTTTATCAACTCTTGAACGCCCTGTTTCCTAAACACATGGTGACTGCCGCGCGTACGTTCATCGAAGCCCAGGCGTCGAAGCAACTGACACAACTCCTCGAAACCGATGTTGGCATCCGATGCGCCAAGAAGGATTCGCTCCAACAGTTTGTCCTGCTGCGCCACGAGAAGAGACTGTACCACAGAGGGTTGATGCGCGTGAAAGAAAATGATGGCGCGGCGTGAGAAACCGGCAAAACTGGAACCAGGCAAAAAAAGGGGGGCGCCG
>DASWIN010000103.1:0-3547 GCA_036397655.1 Nitrospiraceae bacterium
TCCGGAGGATATCTGCTCCACCAGAGGGCCTGGTTTGGCGGTCTGGGCCAGCACCAGCGGGGCAGCCCCCCACGCACAGATGCCGATCATGCCGCCGGCCAGCATCCAGCGCTTCCCCGCCGCCCACCACGCCCTTTGGTATGCCATGTGTCCGCCTCCCTCGTAAGTCTTCCGACGTGATAACGCTAAATCTTCAACGCTTCCTTGAACATCCTGATCGCGAGCAAGGCGTCCGCGCCGGACACCACCTGCCCGCCCCCGAATTCTCCGGTCACCTTGTCGGCTTCGAGAATCCCTCGGCTGCCGAGCAGCATGGCGGCGTTGAAATAATACATGTCCGACCGCACATCGGGATAGGGCGACTTCTGGCCGAAGAACTGCGTGGCCAGTTTAGTGTCGCCGGTAATCCGGATCATGATGTCCTCCAGCATGATCGCATACTCCGCCTTGAGAAGCGGCTTGCTCGGCTCGAACTTGTGATCGGGCGACGGCTCGAGCCCGCGCACGCCGAGCTTGATGACCGTGTCGATGTCGGCCTTGAGCGGATGCGTTGCGATGTCGGTCGCCGGCTCCATCGCCACGACCGTATCCGCCTTGAATTCCTCTTTGGTCGGAGACTTGAACGAAGGATCGAAGGTCTTCCCCCGCTTCTCGAACAGCCGGTCGATGTTCAGCTCCTGGATGAACAGCGCCGCCGCGTCGGCCCGGCCGATCTTCTCGATGATCGCGATCTGCTTCCCGATCTTCGTCCCGGGGGCCGCGCGCTGGATTTTCTGCACCACGTGCCATTCCTTGTCGGCCTCGCCCGTGAAATCCTTGTTCAGATCCAGCACCGTCTTGAACTGATCGGCGGCCTTGTCGAACTCCAGCCCCATGCGGTACGCGCGGCCCATGTAAAAATGCAGCTCGGCATTTTGCGGATCGCGCTTCATCGCGGTCTTGTACTCGTCCTCCGCGTCCTCGACCCAGTCCTTCCTGCGTTCCATGGACAGGACCCGGATCGTCATCACCTCGGCCACGATGGACGGGGATTTCTGCAGGTCTTTCGCCTTGTCGATGGCCTTGTAGGCCTCCTTGTAGTCGCCCTTGGCCCCGTGCACCAACCCCATCCCGGCATAGCCCGGAGCGAACTTGGGATCGAGGTCCACAGCCCGCTGGAACGACCGCATGGCGCCGTCCCAGTCTTCCTTGTTGGACAGCCGGATGCCGGTCAAATAATGATGCTCCGGCGTATCCAGCGCAGCTTCCGGCTTGGCCGGCGCCTTGCCGCACGCCGTCAGAAAGCTCATCCCGCCGGCCACCGCCAGCACCACCACCGCGCTTGCCACTGTTCTGAATAGGATGTTCATCGTCATGCTCCTTTCATCCAAGTGCCAACAGCAACTAGCTGATAGCGGATAGCCAGAATTTCAGTGTATTCAGTCTCTACGACTTTGCTTTGCTGCTTGCTACGCGCTACCTGCTATTCGCTTGAACTAATCCAGAATCACCATTACGCGGGCCTTCTCCAGAAAGGTGAGATGTTCCTTCATCCCGTGGAGCACCTGCGCATCGTTGTTGCTGATGACGAGATCCGTCTTGTTGGGACCGTCCGTCTTCAGCGCCTTGACCAACAGGGGGCGATCGGTCACCCGCGGATTGCCCTTGGCGGACTCCACATCCTTGAGATATCCCACCATCCCCTGTTCGACCGCGTATTGACGGTTCACGAACGCTGACCCGTACACTTCCCGGCCTTCCTCGTTGCGGATCTTCGGCGCGACCGCCGGCCGGACGCCGCTCCCGCGCGCATCGACGATCAGTCCCGTAAACGCCGTGGACGGCGTTCCCTGACCTTGCGGCATCGGAATCACCTCGGGCCCTCCGCTGGATTGCGGCAGGAACGCGCTCGAAAAGTCCCCGTTGAGCTTCATGGCGACGGTCACCTGGACCGACCCGTCCGGGTTGACCTGCTTCTTGACGATCTGTGCGCCCTGGATGAACCCGCTCACTTCCGTCTTGATCACGTCGCTGCTCACCATCATGTTTTCCACCAGCGTGGCGGAGTCCACCCGGATCCCCTTCACCACCTCCAGCAAATTCCGCGTCGCGACGAGAAACGCGGCCCGCTCGGCCAGGGCCCGCGCCTGCGCGGCATTCACGGCATGGGGCGGCGGCGCGCCGAACCCCGTCGCCATCACCACGCCCTTCGTCCAGTCAATGGACCCGTCCGCGCCGGCCGGCTCAACCACGCCGCCCAACTGCGCCCAGGTCGCCCCGACGCCGATCAGCGCGCCGACGAGCAGCAGCACCATCATGCCTCGCACAAGTTGTGGTTTCATTGTCACGCCTCCCTTTTCCTGACCAGATCCAGCCCTGCTATTACGGTCTCACTTCATACGGCAATGTCGTTTCGTTCCAATCCTCGTCCTCCAGTTGCGCCAACCGCTTGATGACGTCCTGAACCATCCCGTTTTCCGCCCCGGTATAAGTCCTGAACACGCCGTTCGAGGCTTCCTCCCCGACCAGGCTGACCGGCTTCCTGGTGGCGATGACCTTAATGTATTCTCGTGCAAGCCTCTCGCCCTTGGGCAGGCTGACGCGCAGTCGCACGCCCATGGCCCGCAGCGTCTCGCTCGGGAACACGACCTCCTGATCGGGCAAAATCTGGTTCCGCTCCACGAATTTGTTCGGCAACAGGAGCGTCACGCTGCCGTCCTGGGTGACGCTGAAGACATGGAGGTAGGCCGGCTGGGTCGAACGAATCTTGATGAGCGCCTCCTCGTTGTCCTGAAAGACCGTCTTGTTCAAGCCCCCTCGCACATCAAACCCGGCACGCCGCTCGACTCGCACAGGCCTGACTTGCGCCTTCACGGTGGTCCGATACATCGCCATCGCCGGTCCGCTCCGCTTCTTCTCCTCTTTCACTTCCTGAATTTCCTCGGTCGTCCACTGCTCCTGCTCGATCACACCGCGCGACACGGACGAAATCAGTTCGTCCGTGATCTGGGAATTATGCAAGACCGACGCGCTGCGCACAAAGACCCCCACGGCCTGTTCAATCGCATTGCGGCGGGCGTCGTCGCGAGCCCGCCCTCGAACTTCGCTTAACGACATATCTTTCAAAAACGGTGCCACCCCCTCGGCAACCACCGTCACGCTCGCAGGAGGTTCTGCGCCCGCGGAGTTTTCCCCTACGAGCATACCCAAGATCGCGCCCACCTGTAGGGTGACAAAAAATGCGCTGTGGGACAAGGGCACCAAGTGTGCCCTTTTTACTACCTGCCTGCAAGCGACAGCCGCGTGGAAGATAGAAGCGGTCTGCTCAGAGATTGGCATGGGAAAACAGGAAGTGCGCATGTACCTTTATCATACAGCCTACGAATCATCGCGTAGTGCGGGGAGTGAGGATAGAGTGATCGTGCAGGAAAGTCAAACAGGCAATATGTTCATAACGTATTGATAAGCAATAAATAAATTCGATCTCTACCGTTTGTCCTGCCGGGGCTTATCTGAAGAATCAGGAGCGGGCCAAAGTTTCAGTTCCGTCTCAAGCTGAAGAATCGCC
>DASWIN010000104.1:0-21141 GCA_036397655.1 Nitrospiraceae bacterium
ACCCGTGGTCGCGTTTCCGTTTCAGGTTCGAGGGCTGCTGGTATGTAAATGACATGCCATGACTCCTTCACACGACGTGGAACACAATCACGATGCGCATTATAAGTAGCGATGGATTGGAGTGTCAACGACGGCAGTCGCCTGATGGCGGTTCCTGACGCCTCAGTGCGCGCGTACTCGATCCAAAGCACAGCTCCACCGACGCCCAATAGTTCACATTAGTTCACATTGCCGGCATCTCAAGATCAGTCGTCCACAGGCTGCATCTGGGGCGCTTTTGCTGTGGCTCAGCCAATCTGCCTCACGCGGACATAGAAGGGGCGCAGGGCCTCTAAAACAACCTATTGATTACATGAACGTTATCTGCAGGGGATGACCGGAAAGAAATGGTATCCCCCTTGCTTACTAATGATATGTCATAAACGCGTGCATCGCGAATGGAAGACCATTTCGATGAAGGGGGGTGACTGAATTATGATGAAGGCAATGTTTGCAGTGCTGGCGCTGGTTCTGGGTTTGACCTTCAGCGCGACGACCTTCGTGCAGGCCGACGAGATGAAGAAGGAAACTCCGGCGAAGGAAACTCCGGCTGCTGAGAAGAAGGCGGAGAAGAAGGCTGAGAAGAAGGAAAAGAAGAAGTAAGTTCGTCTTTTCCGAAAAGACCGGGCCCCTTCGAGGTCAATTTCAGCCTCGGAGGGGCGCCGGCTTTTCCATATATGGCAGGTCGACATAATATATACGCATGCGATCCATTTACAGTAAGATCAGACCACTCACCTAACGTGCAGGGTTGTGAGAAACAAAGAGGAGGAGACACGATGAAACTGAACAGGACGATACTGCTGGCGCCGGTGCTGTTTCTCGCAGTCGGCTGCAGCCAGGCGCCGAACGATACGCTGGGCGAGGCGGAAAAGGCTGTCATGGATGCGAAGCTTGCCGGAGCGCAGGCCTATGTCGCCGAGGACTATGCCAAGCTGGAAGGCATGCTCAATAATGCCAAGAAGGAACTGACCGATCAGAACGCCAAGTTCGTTCTTTTCCGTGACTACGGAAAGACGGAACAATTGCTGGCTTCGGTGAAGGCCGAAACGCCCAAGCTGATCGAGGAGACGGCGAAGAAAAAGGCGGGGGCCAAGGACGAGGCGATCACGGCGCATAACGCGGCCAAGAGTGCCGTAAAGAAAGCCCAGGCGCTGGTTGCCAAAGCGCCGGTCGGCAAGGACCGGGCTGCCGTGGAAGCGATCAAGAACGACGCCAAGGCCCTGACGGCCTCCCTCAATGAAGTGCAGATGGCGATGGACACCGAAGATTATCTGACCGCGCAAGCGAAGGCGAAGGCGGTGCAGGACAAGAGCCTGGCGCTCTCGTCTGAAGTGCGGGGCGCCCTTGCAAAAGTGGGCGGCGCCGGCACGCCGAAGGCCGCACCGGCGACGAGCACGAAAAGCGCCAAGAAAAAGAAGTAGGATACAGACACCTATGAGCCGGTTCTCGTTTGAGAAGCTGCGTGCGGGCACGGTCATCGCCGTGATGAGCGTGTCGCTGCTGTCGGCCTGCGTTCAGCAGGCTCCGCCGGAGCTTGTCCGATCAGTGGAGGCCCTGGACCGTCAGCTTGTGGCGGCCCACAGCGCCGAGTTCGCGCCGGAGGAGTATGCCCGGTTCGTCCAGCGCTGGGTGGCGGTCAAGGAGCGACTCCGATCGGATGGCGATCTCGTCGGGTGGCCTTGGGAAGACAATCCCTTCGAGACCGATTTGCGCGCGCTCCACGAAGAGGGTTCCCGCGTGCTGGTGCTTGCGACCGACCAGCGGAGCGCTGAGCGCCGCGAGGCCGCGTCCCATGTCGCGCGCCTGGAGCGCCGGCTGCGACGGATGACCAGCGGGGTGGACCAGATCGGCAGCCGCGTGGTGCTCGGCGGGAAGCGAATGGAGACCGAATTGCTGGTGAAACAGGCCCGATCCTTCCTGGAGCAGGGGCGGTTCGTCCAGGCGCAGCGGGTGGCACGGCAAGCCGACCAGCGCATGACCAACCAGGCGGCGCAGTTGAGCTCCGAGTTGGGCCGCTACGCGGACAAGGCGCAACTCGATCATTGGCGCGCCATGGTCCGCCGTACGGTGGACTGGTCCCGACAGCACCAGGCGGCGGCGCTGGTGGTGGTGAAAGCGAAGCGGCGGTTGACGCTGTACCGGAACGGCCGGGCCGTGGCGTCGTACCCGGTGCGCCTCGGCTTCAATGGCGTCCAGGAGAAACGCTACGAGGATGACGGCGCCACGCCGGAGGGGACCTACCGGGTGATCCGGATGCGGGACAGAGGCCAGACGGAATTCTATCGAGCCTTTCTGCTCGATTATCCGAATGCCGACGATCAGCGGCGGTTCCAGGCGGCGCGCAAGACCGGTGGCGTTCCGTCCAGCGCCCGCATTGGCGGGAACATCGAGATTCACGGCGAGACGAACCGGGGACTCAGCCAGACGCTCGGCTGCGTGATGGTCGGCAATCGCCAGATGGACGCGCTCTTTCACGAGGTCGAGGTCGGCACCCCCGTCACGATCGTCGGCGCCGTAGACGCAGACAACCAGGTGGCGGTAGTATTGACGCAACTGGAACAGGGCGACGATGACACGAACGAGGACGACGGCGATCCGTCCGACGAACGGGCCAAGACGGACGGAACGGTCGTCGAAGAGGGTTGAGCGGTCGTGACACACCCCATCGATCGATCAACGAAGAACGCCGCCGGCGTCGCCATGCTGGTCGTCACCGCCGTGGCCGCGGGGCTGTTCACCTGCCAGTTTGGCGGCTCGCGCGAAGTCGAGAGCCGCATCCTCACCGCCCAGCCGGGGCATGCGCCGAGCCTGGCGCGACTGCGCGCCCACCATGCGGCGCTGAAACAGCAACTGGCTGCCTATGCCCCGGCCGGGACCTACATCGTCGTGGATACGGCGCGCAACCGGCTCTATGTCAAACGCCGGGACGCCGTCCTGCTGGATGCCGTCGTATCCACCGGAAGCGGGACCATTTTGGACCATCCCGATAAGCCGGAGCGCCGGTGGGTCTTCGACACGCCGCGCGGCGCTTTTGCCGTGCAATCGAAGCTCGTCAATCCCGCGTGGGTCAAACCGGACTGGGCATTTCTCGAAGAAGGCCGTGCCATTCCCGCGGATGTCTCGGAACGTGTGGAGACCGGGATCCTCGGCGAGTATGCCTTTGGATTCGGCAACGGCTACTTCATCCACGGCACCCTCTACACCAGGCTGCTGGGCAGGAACGTGACGCATGGCTGCATCCGGCTGAATGACGACGATCTGCGTGCGGTGAACCGCCTGACCGACGTCGGAACCCCCCTCATCATTTTTTGATTTGCGTTATCGAGGATTGCTCATCGCTCTCGGACCGGTCTTCGCCTTGGCCGCGGCCTGTCTCGTGGATGACACGTCCGCGCAAAGTCTCCAGGATACTGGCGATCGGCAGGCCATCCAGCAAGCGAACACCCTTCTCCAGGAAGAGATCAAGCTGGCCGCGCAGCCGCAAACCTATTTACTTATCGACGTACATCACGGGGTCCTTCTGGTGAAGGCCCGAGGCATCGAACTCCATCGGATGCCGCTTCTCTCCTGGCGCGCCCGCGGGGATCTGCCGTTGACGGGCCTGTTTCGATTGACGGCCAGGCCGCCGGTGGATCGTCCCAAGACCAAGCCGGGGGAGGATGCGACCGAACACCCCATCGAAGTCTCTGATATGCCCGCGGAATATCAGCTGGTCTTGGAGCCGTCGCTGGTTGTGGCTGTCAGCCCGCCTGTTCAAAGCCACCCGTGGCTCTGGGCCAGGGGGGTCATGCGGGAATGGTGGAACCGGGTGTTTTCCAAGGGCTCCAGCTCATGGCTGCGCGTCGCGCTTTCACCGGAAAGCGCCCGCTCGCTGGCCTGGTCGGTGAGCGAAAGCATGCCGGTCTTGATCGGCCCTTCGACTCTTCCGTAACCAGAACTTCCCGCGCCTAGGCCCTTCGGCCCCGTTTGCGTTTTCGTCGATGCCAGCCTAAGATACGGCCCCCAGCGCACCGCACTCATGAAAGAGGCAGAGGCCCGCGATGCCGAAAGAACCGATGGCAAGGACGCACGTCAATTTGGGCGGACTGCACGGAACCGTGGAAGCCGCACTGCACGAAATGGCATTAACGCGTCTCGTGACGCGTCTGTGGTCGAAGGACCACCAGCTCTGGAAACCGGAACCGACGGAGATCGCCAACCGCCTCGGCTGGCTGACCGTGGCGGAGCAATTGTGCGAAAAAGTCGGACCGCTGCAAGCCTTCGTCCAGGCCGTGCGCAACGTGGGATTCCGCGACGTGGTCCTGCTCGGCATGGGCGGAAGCAGCCTTGGGCCGGAAGTCTTTCGCCGTGCGTTCGGTTCGGCACGGGGGTTTCCGCGCCTGTGGGTGCTGGACTCGACGGTGCCGGGCTTTATCCGCCAGGTCACGAAGGCCATCAATCCGTCGAAGACCCTCTTCATTCTGGCCAGCAAGTCCGGCGGGACGATCGAAGTCATGTCCCTCTATGCCCATTTTTCCGGGCTGGTCGCCAAGGCGCGCAAGAACCAGGGCGGCGCGCAGTTCGTCGCCATCACCGATCCCGGCACCAGCCTCGGGGCGCTGGCGCATGAGCGGGGCTTTCGCATTACCTTCACCAATCCGCCCGATATCGGCGGACGCTACTCAGTGCTCTCCTACTTCGGCCTGGTGCCGGCGGCGCTGATGGGACTCGATGTGTCGATGCTGCTGAACCGCGGCATCGAAATGGCGCAGGCCTGCCGTCCCGGCATTCCACCCGATCAGAATCCCGGCGCCTACCTGGGCGCGGTCATGGGGATTCTCGGCCGATCCGGAAGGGACAAGGTCACAATTGTCGCGTCACCCAGGATCAATTCGTTCGGCTTGTGGGCTGAGCAGTTGCTGGCGGAAAGCACGGGGAAAGAGGGGAAGGGCTTGATTCCGGTCGCCCAGGAGCCCCTGGCGCCGCCGGAGGCCTACGGCAACGACCGCCTCTTCGTGTACCTGCGGCTGGAAGGCGACGCCAACGCTGAGAGCGATAAGCATGTGAAGGCGCTCGAGCGGGCCGGACAGCCGGTCGTCCGGCTCATGCTGCGCGACACCTACGATCTGGCGGGCGAATTCTTCCGCTGGGAGTTTGCCACGGCGATCGCAGGCCATTACCTGGGCATCCATCCGTTCGATCAGCCCAACGTGCAGGAGAGCAAGGAGAACACGGCCCGCGTACTGGATTACGTCAAGGCACACGGGAAGCTGCCTCCCAACGATGCCCCGGAGAGCGGTGTGGACATGCTCCTGTCTCAGGCGGGGCCGGGACGGTACCTGGCCATTCTGGCCTATCTCACGCCCTCCGCGCAGTCCGACGCGGCGATCAAAGTGCTCCGGAAGACGCTGCTGACCAAGCACCATTTGACCACGACCGCTGGTTACGGGCCCCGGTATCTGCATTCCACCGGCCAGTTGCACAAGGGCGGGCCGAACTCGGGGCTATTTCTGCAATTAATCGAAGACATGAAACCGGACGTTGCGATTCCCGGCCAGCCCTACTCGTTCGGTCTGCTGGCGCAGGCGCAGGCTGTGGGGGATTACCAGTCGTTGCAGGCCCGCCATCGTGCGGTGGTTCGCGTGCGTGTGGGCAGCCGGCCGGTGCAGGCTTTAAAGAAGGTGCTGAAGCCATCACGCAAACGCCCCTCCACGGGCGTACGCACACACAAGAAACAGAAACGCGCGAGCAAGCGGGGCAAGAAACGGTAACTGCCCTATGAGCGCGTCGGAACTTCGCATTTTGGACAACGGCGAAGAATTGGCGCGCGAAGCAGCCGATTTCGTCCTGTGGTCGGGCGAGCAGGCAGTCAAAAGCGCTGGCACCTTCCGGCTGGCCCTCTCCGGCGGCGCGACTCCCAAGGCCCTGTACGCGCTGCTGGCCGAGTCGGTGCTGGCCAAGCGGTTGGAGTGGCGGCGTGTCTCGGTGTTTTTCGGCGATGAGCGCTGCGTGCCGCCGGATCACGCCGACAGCAATTTTCGCATGGCGAACGACACGCTGCTCAAGCCTCTGAAAATTCCACAGGACCGCGTCTTTCGCATGCGAGGCGAAGACGAGCCGGAGCAGGCCGCCCGTCAGTACGAAACCAGCATCAGGAAAGAATTCGGCGAGTCGGCTCCGGCCTGGCCCCGCTTCGACGTCATCTTATTGGGCCTGGGCGATGACGGCCACACGGCGTCATTATTTCCAGGCACGCCGGCCTTGAACGAGCGGCAGCGGTTGGTCGTTCCGAACCAGGCTCCACAAGGGGCCAGGCAACGGCTCACCTTCACCGTCCCCTTGATCAATCAGGCCCGTGCGGTGGTCTTTCTTGTCAGCGGCAACGGCAAGGCGGCGGCGCTCAAGGCCGTGCTGGAGGATCGGACGGCGGATGGCTCGCGCGTACCGGCCAAGCTGGTTCAGCCGGAGCAGGGCCGGCTCATCTGGTTCCTGGATCGCGCGGCTGCGGCCGAGCTAAGGATCGAGAAACAACGCATCGTGTCTCATGAAGAATAGCAGGATGTTCAAAATGGCTGTCCGCGAGGCCGCAGGGAGCCCGGCGACTGAGCCGTACGCTTTTCGGTACGTCGCAGGGAGACGGGCGACCGAGAACAAAGCTGGAGACCGTTTTCAACATCCTGGAGGAAGAAGATGATTCTGGCTGGCGATATCGGCGGCACCAAGACGACTCTGGCACTCTTCGATTGGAAGACCGAACGGGTGGATCCGGTCCGTGAGCAGACGTTTGCCAGCGCCGATTACAAGGCGCTGGGGGAAATCCTCGAAGAGTTTTTCCTTCCTCCCGTCAAGCCGAAACAAGATGACGATGCCGGTGAGGCGGCGCCCGAACCGGAGCAGCCCCCCTCGATCGATGCCGCCTGTTTCGGCATCGCCGGACCGGTCATCGAAAACACCTCCAAGACGACGAATCTGCCCTGGGTGGTGGACGGAGCGGACCTGTCGAAGCGGTTCGGCATTCCCCAAGTCCGCCTGTTGAACGATCTTGAGGCGACGGCCTACGGCCTGCTCGTCTTGACGCCGGATGAAACGGACGTCCTGAACGCCGGCATGCCGCCCGCAACCAAGGGCGCCATGGCGCTGATCGCCGCCGGCACCGGCCTAGGGGAAGCGATTCTCTATTGGGACGGCACGACCTACCAACCGATGCCGTCGGAAGGCGGGCATTGCAGCTTTGCGCCGACGAGCGAACTCGAAATGGAGTTGCTCCGCTACGTGCGCACGCACCACACGCATGTCAGCTACGAGCGCGTGCTCTCCGGGATGGGCCTCCATGCCATTTACGAATTTCTGCGGGACACCAAGCGGAACGAGCCGACCTGGCTCGCGGAGAAGCTCAAAGTCGAGGACCCCCCTGCGGTCATTGCCGAAGCCGGCCTCAAGAAACAGGCCGAGATTGCCGTCCAGGCCCTGGATATGTTCACGACCATCTACGGAGCCGAAGCCGGCAACCTGGCGCTCAAGGCATTAGCGCTGGACGGCCTGTACATCGGCGGCGGCATCGCGCCCAAGTTGCTTGCCAAGCTGAAAGACGGCGCGTTCATGAAGGCGTTTACCCATAAGGGCCGATATAAGAAGCTGCTGGCCACGATACCCGTGCGCGTGATCACGAATCCGAAAGCGGCACTGCTGGGCGCGGCGTCAGTCGCCGCGCGATTGCGATAAATGACCACGTGATGGCGTCACACCTCGATGAGCTGAAACGGCAGGCGGCAATCAAGGCGGTGGACTACGTCCGCGACGGGATGGTGGTCGGGCTGGGGACCGGGTCCACGGCCAGGCATGTGATTGTCGCGCTCGGCGAGCGGGTCAAAAAGGGCCTTAGGATCAAGGGCGTGCCGACCTCGCAGGAAACGGCCAGGCTGGCCAGGAAGGCCAAGATTTCGCTGCTCCAGAATGATGACGTGTGGCCGATCGATGTGGCGATCGACGGGGCCGATCAGGTGGATCCGCAATTCAACCTGGTCAAAGGCGGCGGCGGCGCCCTCCTCAAGGAAAAAATCGTGGCGGCCGCGGCGCAACGATTCATCATCGTCGTGGACCATACCAAGTGCGTGCCGGTGCTGGGCGGCTCGTTTCCTCTTCCCGTCGAAGTCATGCCGTTCGGATGGCGGAATACGGCCAGGCAGATCGACGCATTGGGCGGAAAGGCGGAATTGAGAAAAAGGAACGGCGAGATCTTCGTGACCGAGGCCCGACATTACATCCTCGATGTGCACTTCGCCCGCATCAATGACCCTGCGGCGCTGGAAGCCGCGCTCAACCGGATTCCCGGCGTGGTTGAGAACGGACTGTTCGTCGCCCGCACCTCGGTGTTGATCGTCGGCACCCCAGCCGGTGTCGAGGAGCAGCATGCGGCGCGCTAAGGCGGACGCCTACCGTCTGCCGCGGCAGGTGCTTCCCGTACGATACGATCTTCGTCTCGAACCGGATCTGATGGCGGCGACCTTTGCCGGCCACGAAACGATCACGGTCGCCGTCAGTCGGCCCACGGAAACCATCATTCTCAACGCCGTCGAACTGGAGATCACGTCCGCCACCATCGAGAACGGCAAAGGCCGGTCGCGGCGAGCCGCAATCGGGCTCGATGAGCCGGCCGAGCGGTGCCGGCTGACCTTCCCCTCCGCCATTTCGACCGGAACCTGGACACTCTCCCTATCCTTCCAAGGCAGGCTGAACGACAAGCTCCGTGGATTCTACCGAAGCACCTACAAGGATGCCTCCGGCGCGACACAGGTCGTGGCGGCGACGCAGTTCGAGGCGACCGATGCGCGGCGGGCCTTCCCCTGCTGGGACGAACCGGATTGCAAGGCGGTCTTTGCGACGACGCTGGTCATCGATCCCGCGTTGACGGCCGTCTCCAACACGCGGATTCTTTCCGAATGGAGAGAAGCCGGCAAGAAAGTCCTGCAATTCGCCGACACGATGACCATGTCCACCTATCTGGTGGCCTTTATCATTGGAGAAATCATCGCGACGCCTCCGACCATGGTCGGCAAGACGCCGCTGCGCCTCTGGTGCGTCCCGGGCAAGCAGCACCTCGCGAAATTCGGGCAGGAGATTGCCTCCTTTTCCCTGAAGTTTTTCGAAGACTATTACGGCCTCCCCTATCCGGGCGACAAGCTCGACCTGCTGGCCATTCCGGACTTCGCGTCCGGCGCGATGGAAAATTTCGGCGCGATTACGTTTCGCGAGAATGCGCTGCTGGTGGATGCCCAGGCCGCCACGCATGCCGAATTGGAACGGATCGCCGACGTCGTCGCGCATGAAAACGCGCATATGTGGTTCGGCGACCTGGTCACCATGTCCTGGTGGAACGGGTTGTGGCTGAACGAAGCCTTCGCGACCTTCGCCGAGATGTTGGCCGTGGACGCCTGGAAACCGGTGTGGCGGCGCTGGACCACGTTCGGCGTCTCGCGGGCGGTCGCCATGATCGTGGACGGCCTCCACAGTTCGCGGCCCATCGAGTATCCCGTCCGGGCGCCGAAGGATGCCGATGCCATGTTCGACACCCTGACCTATGAAAAGGGCGCCTCTGTGCTGCGGATGCTCGAGCAGCATCTCGGTCCGGCCGTGTTCCGGAACGGCATCCGGGACTACCTGAAGCGCCATGCCTACGGCAATGCGGATACGAAGGACTTGTGGGTCTCGCTGGGCCGCGCGGCGAAGCAGCCGGTGCCCACGCTCATGAACGGCTGGATCTTCAAGCCGGGCTATCCGTTGGTGACCGTCTCGCTCGGCAAAAATGGACGCCTCCGCCTCGCGCAGCACCGGTTCACGTACCTAAGGAAGACGAAGGGCGGCAGGGCCGGGGGAGCAGGGCGCTGGTGCATTCCGATTCAGCTCAGGGTGGCGACGGCGGGCAAGAGCGGCTCGCGTCGGGTGCTGATGACCGGCGCCACCCTGCAGGTGAAGCTGCCGAAGCGAGCCGACTTAATTCTGGTCAACGAGGGCGGTCACGGGTTTTATCGGGTGCGCTACGAGCCGGCGCTGTTGAAACGCCTGCTGCGTCTGGTGCCGGATGGACTGGCGCCGATCGAGCGCTTCAATCTGATCAACGATGCCTGGGCCTCTGCCGTAGCGGGATTGATGCCTCCCGCCGAGTATCTGGACATGACGCGCTCCTTCACGGGCGACCGGGACAAGAACGTCTGGGCCGTGCTGCTCGAATCGATTCACACGCTGCACCGGATCATGGAGCCGGCCCGTCGCCCGGCGTTCGAAGCCTTGGTGCGCGGCCGGATCGGGCCGGCCGCAGCCGACCTGGGCTGGGCGCCGCGCGCAGGCGAGGATGATTTGGCGAAGCAATTGCGCGGCGATCTGCTCCGTGCCCTGGGCACGGTCGGCAACGACCGGGACACGCAGGCCAGGGCCGCCGAGCTCTATGCCGAATACGGGAAGCATCCCGCCTCCGTGGATCCCAATGTGCTGCCGGCCATCGTCGCCGTGCTCGCCCATGCCGGCGATGCCGCGCGCTATGCGGAATTCGCCGAGCAGTACCGGACCGCCGCCACGCCGCAGGAGGAACGGCGCTATCTCTACGCGCTGGCCTCGTTCCAGTCGACGGACCTGCTGGCCCGCACGCTCGAGAAGACGATCACCGGCGAGTTTCGCACGCAGGACGCGCCCTACATGGTCCGGATGGTCTTGATGAATGTCGTCGGGCGTGAGCTGGCGTGGGAGTTCGTGAAAAAGAACTGGGACGCGATGGATCGGCTCTATCCCAAGCAGGGGCTCCGGCGGATGTGCGAGGGCATCGTCGGACTCACCACGCCTGCATTGGAGCGTGATGTCCGAACTTTCTTTCGCGAGCGCAAGATCGATCTGGGCGGCAAAACCCTGGCCCAGTATCTGGAGCAGCTCAGGATCGCCGTGGCTCTCGGTGAGCGAGCCGGCAAGGCGCTGGATCGGCATCTGGGCGACGGTCGCTAAGGGTCGACCTTAAGACGAGGGAGGCACGGGATTATAGGCTAGTAGCGGCCGAAATTGTTCGCAAGGAAGTCGTCAAGATGTTCGGTGAGATATTGTTGATCTTCGGGTGAAATCTTGACGATCTGGGCGCCGAAATCAGCCTTCGCCATGCGCACGACCTTGACCGTGCACTGAATTCGACGCGACGGTCCCAGGATGAACTCGAATGACAGCTCTTCGCCTATCGTCAAGGGGGTCCCGGTTCTGAGCAGCACGCCCTTCTCGGACAAGTCCACCACCTGACAGGGAATGAATTCGTCGGCTCGGTTGAGATGTCCCTGGCAATTAAGCGGCAGCCTGGTATGTTTTCGCTTATATCCCATGCGCGCGACCCCTCCTGCCCGAACGTCCGCCTACGGCCGGCTGCACCATGTGATTCCTCTGACTTATCGGCCGGCTTAGTTGGCCCGTGCGGTTTTACCTTCTCTGCGCAATAGTTTCAAGCAAAACTTGCTCATTCCCAGGCGCCGGGCTATTCTCAGCGCCACGTGATGCCCCGCACGGAGAATAACCTAGGGGCGCAGGGCTGTCGCGACACACGAAGACCGGGAGGCTGCTGATGGAGACGACGCCAAATCCTGAACCCGAGACCGCGCCGGACCCCGGCCACGAGGCTCACATCAAGAAGCTGGTCGCGGATGTCGAGCAAAACTCATCGCCACAGGCCGTGCAACTGCTGCTCGAGCAATCGGATCAAGTGATCGCCGAAGTCCTGATCGCGCTGAACCATTCCCTGGCGCTGAAGACCCTCGCCCGTTTCAAGAAAGACCGGAAGAAGGCCATCCTGGCCGCGGTGCCCCAGGCCCGCAGCGAGCAATGGGCCATGAATCTGCGCTATCCCATGAACACGGTCGGCCGACTCATGGAAAAATCGGTCGGCATCTTCCAGCCGGACGTGACCGTCAAGCAGGCCGTGGAGCAGCTCCGGAACATGGTAAAGGAAGCGTTCATCACTTACGGGTACGTGACGGACGCACAGGGCAGGCTGAAGGGGGTCCTGGTGATGCGCGACGTGCTCCTGGCGAGCCCCTCGCAGCGCGTCTCCGACATCATGCTGCGCGACCCCTTTTCGCTGGGCCCCCGGATGTCGGTGCAGGACGCCATTCGCACGGTCTGGAACAAGCACTTTCCCGTCTACCCGGTCTGTGACGAAGAGGGCAAGCTGCTCGGCCTGGCCCGCGGCTATGCCCTCTTCGAGGAGCAGAATACGAGGATCAGCGCCCAGGCCGGCAAGATGGTCGGCGTGGAGGAAGGCGACCGGCTCTCGACACCCTGGTTTCGGAGCTTCAAGTTCCGCCATCCCTGGCTGCAAATCAACTTGTTGACGGCGTTTCTCGCGGCCGCGGTGGTCGGGACTTTCGAAGAGACGATCGGCAAGGTGGTCGTGCTAGCGGCGTTCCTGCCGGTCCTGGCCGGGCAATCCGGCAACACGGGCTGCCAGGCGCTGGCAGTCGCCTTGCGGGGGCTCACGTTGGGCGACCTGAAGAAGGACAAGGAGAAGTTTTTACTCACGAAGGAAGCCTGGCTGGGCTTCCTCAACGGCACCTTCGTCGGCCTAGTCGCGGCACTCGGCATGTACGCCTATGCCGCGTTGCAGGACCATCCCCAGGCGCTCATGTTGGCCTTCGTGGTCCTTTTGGCCATGATCGGCAGTTGCGTCATCAGCGGAATTTTCGGCGCGTTCGTGCCGATCACTCTAAAGAAATTCAATTTCGATCCGGCGACGGCGTCGAGCATCTTCGTGACAACCGCAACCGACGTGGCGAGCATGGGGTTGTTCCTCAGCCTGGCCACCCTGCTGGTACTTTGAAGAGGAGCTATTCGTGTCTTAGCACCGCCAGCGGCCGCTGACCAAGGATGCGGAAGGTGCTGAGGAAGCCGACGACAAGAGAGAGCAGCAGGGTCAGGATGAATCCGACGGCCAGCACTTCCGGTTGAAGCGTCCAGCTCACGTCTTCCAGGATAAATTTCAGCACGGCCCAGGAGAGCAGACTTGCCAGCGCCGTCCCGATCAAGCCCGCCGCCGCGCCAACCAGCGCATACTCCACGGCAAACGACCGCGCGATCAGCCCGCGCGTGGCCCCAAGGGCCTTCAGCACGACGGATTCATACAGTCGCCGGTAACGCGTCGCGGCGAGGGCCGCGGCCATGACAAGGGCTCCCGCCAGGATGCAAAAGACCGCGATGGCACGGATGGCCAGGGCCAGCCGGTCCAGGATGCGCGCAAAGCTGTCCAGCACGTCGCCGATGTTGATGGCGGTGATATTCGGGAAGGAGGCCACAACGGCTTGCTGCAAAGGCACTTCCTGCTCGGGCGGCACGCGCACAGTCGCCACATAGGTAAACGGCGCGCCGTCCAATGAGCCGGGTGAGAAAATCATGTAGAAGTTCGTTGAGAAGTTTCCCCACTCCACCTTGCGGATGCTGCTGACTTCGGCCTCGATCGTCGTCCCCTGGATCTCGAACGTAAGGGTGGAGCCGAGATCCACGCCGAGATTTCTGGCTGCATCTTCTTCGATCGAGACCAACGGCTTGCTGAACATCTGTCCCGGTTGCCACCACTCGCCTTTGCTCACTCGGTTGTCCCTCGGCAAATCATGAAGAAAAGTCAACACGTACTCTCGCGTGAGATACCAATGTTTGCGGCGGTCCTGCTGCTTGTCGTGGGGGTGCTCTGTTTCTTCCGCTGTTGCAACTGGTCGGCCGTTAATCGCATGGAGGCGTGAGCGCACCAACGGCGTCGTTTCCGGGGCCGGGTCATGCGTGCGCTCACGGAGCAGGCTCAGCAAAGCCTCTTTCTGATCTGGCTGGATATCGATGAAGAAAAACGAGGGAGAATCCACCGGCCGGCTCTCCCCGACCTGATCGACCAGCGTGCGCTCGAGCAGCGACACGGCGACGATGACCATCACGCCGATCCCGAACGACACCATCACCCCCATCGCCTGGCTGCCGGGCCGATACAGGTTGCCCATCGCATGGCGGATCGCGACCGAGCGGGGGCCTGGAATTGTCCTGATTGCCCGGATCAGCAGCGACGCCGAGAACGTGAGCAGGGTCACGGCCGTTGCCAGCGCGCCGATGAACAGCAAGCCGATCCGCCAGTTTCCTGCCTGCCAGACGGCCAATCCTGCCAGGCCGGCGCCAATGCCGAGCGCCGCCAGCAGGCGCACCGGATCGGTGAGGACAAGCCGAAGCCACCAGGAGCGCGGCAATCGGACGGTATGGCTGCCGGTCTGGACGTCCCGCCTAAAGATGCGCGCCGGGCTGACATCGCGGATGCCGAGCAGCGGCCAGAGCGTGAAGAGCAGCGTCGTCAAGATGCCCAACGCAATCCCTTTGAGCATGGGTAGAAGGGACGGCAGGTTGATGGCGCCCGAGAAATCCAATTGTGCCAGGAGATCTGCGCCGAACAGGCCCGTGACGAGCGGCGGCAGCGCATGCTGCAGAGCGGCGCCCAGGGCTCCACCGGCCAGACTCCCGATCGCCCCGAGCAGCAGCGCCTGCAGCAGATAGGTGCGGATCACCGTGCCCGACTCTGCCCCGACGGCTTTCAGGACGGCGATCGTCTGCAACTTCTCACGGATGAAGGCGTGAATGGTCGTGGCGACGCCGATTCCGCCGATAAAGAGGGCCGTGAGGCCGATCAGACCGAGATAGCGCGTGAGTTGATCCAGGAATCGCTTGAGCTGCGGCTGCGCGTCCCGATAGCCCGTCACACGGGCGGACTCGCCGGCGAGACGGCCGCGCAGTTCATACAAGAGCGGCGATGCCGGCAAGGCCTGTGGAATTTTCAGCAGATACCGCTCGCGGACACGGCTGCCCGGCTTGATCAGCTCGGCGGCGGCCAGCCCTTCGCGAGACACCATCACGCGGGGGCCGAGGTTGAAGGGACCGGCCACCCGGTCCGGCTCTATGCGCAGGACGCCGGTAATCGTGAAAATCGCGTCACCAACCTTGAACCGGTTACCGACGGAGAGGCCGAGGCGGATCAGCAGGGACTGCTGGACTACGGCGCCGTGACACATGCCGTGACGAGTGACGAGTGACGAGTGACGGGAACGGCCAGGGGCGGCGTTCGAGGTTCGAGGTTCAGGGCAGGCGGATGAAGACAAAAGCTCCATCAGAGGGTGTTGTGGCTCCAGCTGGAGATTCCCGTAAAGCGGGTAGCCGGATTCGACGGCCTTGAGCTCCACCAGTTGTGTCTGGAGCGCCGGTGTGCCGTCCACGACCGCGGCCATGCCCACCAGTTCGCTGACGTGCAGTACGGCGATGCCGCGATCGGCCAATGAACGGAGGACCGCCTCCCCCTTCCCGCTCATCGGCCGGGACAGGCGGATTTCCACATCGCCGCCCATCAGGCCGCGCGCTTCGCGCGTGACGGCCCGCTCCACGTTGGCGGAGAAGAGCGCCACGCCCACCAGCGCGCCGACACCCAACGCGATGCAGACGAAGAAATAGAGGAAGTGCCGCCATGCGGCGCGCGTCTCCCGCCAGGCCATGCGAAATGAAAAACCCGTCATGGTTCCTCTTCCGCGATGATGAGGCTTCGGTACTGTCCCTGTTTCCAGTAAAACAACATGGCACCGGATTCCATTTGCTCGACCTGGAGGCCATCCAGCCGCAGTCGGACGCTTTCAGTTTCGAAGGCGTCGGTGTATTCCTCGGGCGGCACGGCATAAATCACGTAGGGCGGCACCCGTTCGTCGGTCTGCCCAAGCACGCGGTCACGATAGGCGCCCTTCCTGGTTTTGCTGATCACGACCAGCCGCCAACCAGTTTGGCGGGGATCCCGCGGTTTCAAGGAAAAGGCGTAGGCCAGTTCGTTGCTCCGTTCGAAGTGTCCCATGGCGATGCCGGGGCAATCGAACCGGTTGAGGCTGCGCCGCCACATCCGCTGGTGCGGCTTGGGAAGATCGCCCAGCGCGATCGGCCGCCACTGTTGGTAGTACTTCAGGCTCAGGAGGTTCTTGACCGGTTCCACCAGCGGGGGGCCGGCGCAAAAGTCTTTGGCCGGGCGGCGCGCAGCCATCACCATGTCGCCCGGTAGTCCGATCCATGTCCAGGCCAGCAGGCATATCGTCGCGGTGAAGACGCGCATGACGTGGTTTTCGGAGCACCTCTCGCCGACTAGCGGCTCGAAGGCTTGTCTGACTCGATGCGGCCGTCGCG
Source organism: Nitrospiraceae bacterium (assembly GCA_036397655.1). Classification (GTDB taxonomy): domain Bacteria; phylum Nitrospirota; class Nitrospiria; order Nitrospirales; family Nitrospiraceae; genus 2-02-FULL-62-14. The sequence goes on from DASWIN010000104.1 coordinate 16,222, forward strand.
GAGCGATACGATCCGCTCCGCGTGGGCGGCCAGCGCGACATCGTGCGTGACCAGCACCAGCGTGCTGCCGTGGTCGCGGTTCAGCGACAGCAAGAGGTCGATCACCTGGCGACCGGTATTGGAGTCCAGGTTGCCGGTGGGTTCGTCGGCCAATAAGATTGGCGGCCGGCAGGCGAATGCGCGGGCCACGGCCACGCGTTGCTGTTCCCCGCCTGAGAGCTGCACCGGGTAATGGCCGCTCCGGTCCCGGAGTCCCACCACCGCCAGTAATTCCGCCGCCCGCCCGGACGCGGCGGGATCACCGGTGAGTTCCAGCGGCACGGCCACGTTCTCCAGAGCGGTCAATGTCGGGATCAGGTGGAAGGACTGAAAGATGTACCCGATCGTGTGCCGGCGATAGCGGGCCATCGCGCTTTCCGACAGGGCGGTGATTTCCACCCCGTCCAATATAATGGAACCGTTTGTCGGTTTGTCCAGGCCGGCGATGAGGCCCAACAGCGTGGACTTGCCGCTGCCGGAGGGGCCGACGATCGCGACCACCTGTTTGGCCGGAATGTCCAGCGAGACCCCGTCGAGGATCGTCACAGCCTGCCCGCCGGCTGTCAGACGCATCGTGAGGTTCTTGACCGAGATCATGACGGCTCTTTCGAAGGTTCGAACATCCAGGCTATTATACGGCATGGCTTTCGGCTTCCCATATAATTCCTTCCGTGGTTCCTGCGTGCTGGCGCTGGCGCTGGTGTTCGGGTGCGGCCTCAGTGGCTGCGATCCGGGATCGGAACCGCCTGCCTCCATCACGCCGCCCGGCGCGCCGCGTGACGGATTCGGACAGCGGTTCGGCACCGATGTCACCAGCCAGCCCGGCCGCAGCACGGCCGCCGTGCGTGAGGAACGGCCGCGTATCGTCGCCTTTGGCGACAGTTTGACGGCGGGCCTTGGCGTGGCGCAGGAGGACACCTATCCGGTTCAATTGCAACGACGGCTGGAGGCGGCCGGCTATCGGTATCGCGTGATCAATGCGGGGGTGAGCGGCGATACGACGGCGGGCGGCGTTCGCCGCATTGCATGGGTGCTCAACGGCAAGCCCTCGATCGTGATTCTGGAGCTGGGGGCGAATGACGGTTTGCGGGGGATCGATTTGGCCCAGACGCGGTCGAATCTGGAAACGATCATCCAGCGCCTGCAGGCGGCCGGCGTCACGGTCATCCTGGCCGGAATGAAGCTGCCCCCCAACTACGGCAAGGACTACACGGCCCGCTTCGCAGCCATCTACCCGGAGTTGGCCGCACAGTATCGCGTCCCCTTGATGCCGTTTTTCCTGGAAGGCGTGGCTGCGCGGGAGGCGTTGAACCAGGCCGACGGGATCCACCCGACCGAAGCCGGCTACCGCGTGATTGTCGACAATCTGTTCACGGCGCTTCAGCGGTTTCTGATCAAACCCGTGACATGACGATCCGTCCCCACCGCGTCTCATCGGCAACAACCGATGGGACGTGTGAGGCGGATCGCTGACAGGGAAGTCTGAAGAAGACGATTAGGACTTCTTGAAGAAGGTATCGTAGACGCCGTAGGCGAGGATCAATCCGATCAGCGTGTAGTACAGGCCGCTGATGCCACTGTAGTCGGCGGGCTTTCCCGCCTCGACGTTGGCCAACGCCTGAGTCCCGCTCATCAGCACCACCGCCATTGCCGCGAGAATTCTGCTCATAGGAACGCCCTCCATACCAACCTTTGGTTGAGCCGCTCGCTTATTAACGTCTTCTGGCAATCGATGCGAGCGGATAAACACCGCCAGTGCTTTGCAGTTCGTCCAATCCCCAAGGTAATGTGGCGGACGAATGCCGAACAAACGGGGCGGATTGTACTGAACTCACGGTCCGCCAGGCAAGAACTTTTTGTAGCATCGCAAGCGGTTGCCGGGTACAATCCGCCCGCCTTTTTTGTAAGAGCACTACTGTCTATGTCCAATTGGGTCGGCATCTGGTTTCAGTGGGTCCATGATTGGGGCTATCCGGGGATCATCATCCTGATGGCGATGGAAAGCTCCATCGTGCCGATCCCGAGCGAGGTCGTGATCCCGCCGGCCGCCTACTGGGCGGCCCAGGGCCGGTACAGTTTCACCGGCGTGGTGCTGGCCGGCACGCTCGGAAGCTATCTCGGTGCTGCGGCCACCTATTGGATGGCCCGATGGCTCGGCCGTCCCCTGTTTGTGAAATACGGCTACCTCGTGTTCTGCCCGGAGGACAAGTTGCTGCGAGCTGAGCGCTGGCTTGCCCGCTACGAGGCCGGCGGCGTGTTTTTCGCCCGGCTGGTGCCGGTGGTGCGCCACCTGATTGGCATTCCGGCCGGGATCGTGCGGATGCCGTTCGGACTCTACAGTGCGATGACAATCACCGGCGCGGGACTATGGTGCTGGATCCTGGCCTGGTTCGGCGGCAATCTGCTGGGCGACCAACCCGAGCTGATCAAGGATCCTTCATTATTGGTGCAAGTCCTGCGTCAGCGGTCCTGGCTCTTCGGCGGATTTGCGCTGCTCCTCTGCGCGCTCTACGTTCTGGTCATGAAGCTGACGGCGAAACCGGTTTCTCCCGCATCATAACGCAAGGCCGGCCGGCTACCGCAGGCTTCGCCACAAGTACCAGCAGGCGATGGTTTCATAGGGATGCCAGGGGCGCCCCACCCTCCGCATCGTGGCCGCGGCAGGCAGGCTCCGAAATCCGTACCAGCGTTGGATGGCCTTTTGGATGCCGAGATCGTCCACCGGCAGGACGTCCAGACGGTTCAGCGAAAATATCAGGAACATCTCGGCCGTCCAGCGGCCGATGCCGTGAACCGTCGTCAGCGCCTCGATGATCTCTTCATTTGATTGGCGCATGAACCGCCGCATGTCGATGCGGCCGTCCAGGAATCCCCTCGCCAGGTGCTTCAAGTACGAGGCTTTCTGTTTGGACAGCCCGGCTGTGCGAAGGCGACCGAGGGGCATGCGGGCAACAGCCTGCGGCGTCGGCCGCCGGCGAGGGCAGAGGTCAGCGAAACGTTCGAATATGACCTCGGCCACCCGCCCGGACAGCTGCTGCGAAATGATCGAATCGCACAGCGTGACGAAACGGCGCGGGGATGGATTGAGTTCGCAGGGTCCGACGCGGGCGATGATGCGGCGCATGACGGGATCGGCCGCCGCCAGGTGCCGGCCGGCACGGCCATAGCTGCCGGACCGTGACCTCGATACTCTAGGTGGTGTGGAAGTCAGGAGCGCCATAGGGTCGGGATCTCGTTATTGGTATACACCTCGTGTGCGTCCCCTGCTCGTTGACTTCGGAATCCGACCTTCGATAGGCTGCGAGTGCTCGCATTTTTGCAGGCTGGTTGTCAACCGAAGGGGTCTTGGTCAGGCCAGGTCCATATGCCGAATCACATGCATCGCATCCGCTTCAGAGATTTCGACGCCCGGAAGTTTTCCTTCCGTCGCCATCCCATCCTCGTGCTCGATGAATTCTGGTCGCCCCAGGAGCTGATCCGCTGGCGGCAGGCGATGGAACGGCAAACTTGGACGCCGCTCAGCGCCATGCCCGACGTGGCCCGCGCCTTTCCCAATTGCGGCAACTGGGAAAAGGCGAAACTCGAAGGCGCGGAAGCCCTCCTGCTCATGCAGCGGGTCTCATTGCCATGCGTCGCGGAGTACGTCGAGTCGTTCCCCGACATCACGGACCGCCACGTGTCGTTCAATTATTACTCCTACGGAGCCGGCGATTGCCTGCCGACCCATGACGACACGGACGATGCCTACGCGGTTCCCGGCGCAGTCCGTCCGGCCCGGCGTCTTGCCCTGGTGACCTATTTCCACCCCGAGTGGGAACCAGATTGGGGAGGCGAATTGCTGATTTACGAGCAGGAGCGGCCCGGCGGGAGCAAGCCGAAACTAAACCTGGCCCATTCCATTCAGCCCGAACCGGGCAGCCTGGTCATCTTCAGCGTTCCCCGGTTCCACCGGGTGGCCCGCGTGGATCAACTGGCGGGAACGAATAAGAGATTATCCATCGCCGGCTGGTTCATGACCGAGCACTGAACAGGTTTAGGTTGAGGTTAAGGTTGAGCAATAGAACGGGGCTTCCTTAGCCTCAACCTCAGCCTGAACCTTTCCAGGCTGCTACAGCCTGGAGTGCGTGCCGTCGCAGAACGGCGGTTTCTTCGTGTGTTTGCATCCGCAGAAGGCGACCCGCTTCTTCTCCGTCAACTCCACTTCCATCGGCGAAAACGACGTGCCCGTGTGCGAGCCGTCGCAGAAGGGCTGGCTTTTCGACCTGCCACAGCGGCACCAATAAAATTTTCCGGGGCCGATTTCCATGACATAAGGCGTGCGTTGCGCAATGACCGGTTCGTCTGCCATGTCTCCTCCTCAGGCAATAGGCAATGGGTTATGGGCGGCAATTGTACTCGATACAACTTCCCATCGCCAAGAGGCGGTGCATCGAGAATTTTATTTGCAGCGACGCGGCGGGCCGTGGGCGCTCAACGGGGTCAGCCACACGTAGTCCGCGATGGCGTCCCGAAGGAGTTCCTGGATCGCTTCCGGTCGGTCCGGCTCGTAGGCGGTCAGATAGATGGTGAACTGGTGGTCGGCGTCGCCCGGACCGAGTCGGCGCGCCACGCGGTTTGGCACCGGCAGGCGGTATTGGATGTGCCCTCCGCCCGTATAGACCAGCAGAGGGCCAGCGTCGGAAGTGTTGCGGCTGTTACGAATGTGATCGGCGACGACCTTGGCCATGCCTTCATCGCGGAAGAGTGAGGCGTCGTACATGCGCCGATACGCGTCATCTGTCAGTTCGGCATGGCAGCGTCGGATCTGATCCACCACGACCGAGCGATAGGCCGCATCGTCCGACAGGGGTTCGTCGCGCATGCCCCACTGCGCCATGCGCG
>DASWIN010000105.1:0-12289 GCA_036397655.1 Nitrospiraceae bacterium
TATGGTGCCGAGGGACAGAATCGAACTGTCGACACCAGCCTTTTCAGGGCTGTGCTCTGCCAACTGAGCTACCTCGGCACGCGGCGCACGATAACAAGGCGTGTCGGAAACTGTCAAGCAACCGGATGCGGTGATCGCGGGATGCGTCACGCATCACGCGCCACCCGACTGAACCAAAATGCCGCGATCGCGGCGGACGCCGCCACGTTCAGGGATTCCGCGTCATGACTGATCGGGATGTGAAACCGGATTGTGGCTGCGCGAAGCGTCTCGCTGGACAACCCGCGGCTTTCGTTCCCCAATGCGATGACGGATTTAACCGGAATGCTGGTGATCTCGTCCATCCGACGCGCCTGTTTGCCCGAGGAGTCCGCGGCCAGGAGCGCGCAGTGAGACGGTGTCAGCTCGCCGATGTTCTTCACGGTGAACACGGGCAGCTTGAGAAGCGTGCCCGCTGTCGCGCGGACTATTTTCGGGCTGAAGACGTCGGCGGAATCCGCTGACAGCCAGAGTGCGTCCAGCCCGAACGCCGCCGCCGTCCGGACAATCGTGCCCACGTTCGTGGGATCCTGCAGGCATTCCCCATAGAGTCCCAATACGTTTGGCCGTTTGAAGATGTCGGCCTGGTCCCAGACCGGCTTCCTGAGCACGGCGAGGATGCCCTGGGACGTCGTGGTGTCGGCCAGTTTTTCGAACAGCGTGTTGCGGCAGAGAAAGACCGGCTGCGCATCGAGTGCGCGGCAAACCGCCGGCTCGCAGGTATCGAAATACGGTTGCGTGATGACGATCGATTCGATCGCGTGCGACTTGACGCGCAGCAGTTCCCGGATCGGCTTGGCGCCCTCCATGATGAACAGCCGTTCCCCGTCACGGGCCTGCTTTTCCTTAAGCAGGCGCCTGATTCGTGTTAATTGCGCGGCCGTCAGCTCGGGGAATGTCGGATGCCCTGCGGTCGTCATTGCCGGTTGCGCCTCCGTGAACGATTCAGTATCATCGCGCCATGTCGCTCGGTGCTACCATCCAGGCGTGGCGATTGTCACGCAGCCGGTCCGTGGAATCCCTGGCCGAACAGGCCGGACTCCCCGCGTCTTCCCTCGAAACCATCGAGTCGGGAGACACCGACCCGTCCGCCTCGATATTGGAACGTCTGGCCCGGGCCTTAGGGGTGCCCGTGCCCTGGCTCTATGGCGATCCGAAACATCTCGAATGGCTGACCAGCGCGGATGGTGATGACACGGAACCGACTCCCACCGAGTCGCCCGATCCCGTGCTCGAGCGCATTCTGCTCGCCTCCCGTCACGACCGTGGTCTCTACACCCTGCTGACGGTCGTCCTGCAGGGCGGCGATCCGAAGCTGATCCGCGCGGCCGAAATGAGCCTGCGAAGCCTGGCGAAACAATCCAAACAGGCCACCGTTCCGTGGCAAGTGCGTCCTTCCGGCCATTTCGAGCCACCGTCCGACTGACGCGGTCCTGTCATAGCATGGGCGTACCGCTCCGTCAAAGCGCCTGTGTTACAATAGGGCCGCGACGGGCTGCAGACGGGGAACTCCGACCATGGCCGTGACACGGACGATCGGCTCCGCGATTATTGAACGGCTGCACCAACTGGGCGTACGGCATATCTTCGGGATTCCCGGAGACTACGTGCTGGGCCTCTACAAGCTGATCGAGCACTCCCCCATTCGACACATCGGCACAACGCGGGAAGATGCCGCCGGCTATGCGGCCGATGCCTACGCACGAATCAACGGGATCGGCGCCGTCTGCGTCACCTACTGCGTCGGCGGGTTGAATCTGGTGAATGCCATCGCCTGCGCCTATGCCGAGCGTTCGCCGGTCGTGCTGCTGACGGGAGCACCGGGTTTGTCCGAGCGGGTTCAGAACCCCTATCTCCACCACATGGTCCGTGATTTTTCCACCCAGCAGGAAGTGTTTGAAAAGATGACCGTGGCGACGGTCGTGCTGGACGATCCGCATACGGCCGAGCGGGACATGGAGCGGGCCTTCGCCGCCCTCCTGCGGTACAAGCGTCCTATCTACCTTGAAGTGCCGCGCGATCTGGTGCATGTGCCCCTGCCTCCTGCCACGCATCCGGTCTGCATGGAAGAGGGACCGGGCAATCCCGCAGCCCTGGCCGAAGCCGTCTCGGAAGTGCGGGCGATGCTCGAAACCGCCAAGCGGCCGGTCCTCCTGGTAGGCGCCGAGCTTGGCCGGTTCGGCCTGGAAGACCAGTTGCTGAAGTTGGTTGAGCGGCTCAACGTGCCGGTTGCCTCCACGCTGCTCGGCAAATCGGTGATCCGCGAAGACCACCCCCTCTACGCGGGTGTCTACGGCGGGCTGATCGGCCGCGACGATGTCCAGCAGTTCGTCAACAGCTCCGATTGCCTGCTGATTCTCGGCACCCATTTGACGGATATCGAGGATGTGAGCGCGAACTCGCCCTTGATCGCGGAAGGCCGCACCGTGCATGCGACGAGCGATCGGGTTGCGGTCAAGCACCACCGGTATGAGGACGTCCGGTTCGATGAATTCGTGCGTGCGCTCAGCGAATTGGCCGTGAAACCGTTTCCACGCCGGCCGCTGCCCGGGCCGGATCCGGTTGATCCCCGTCCGCCGGCGGCCTCGGACGCCGTCACGCTGCGGGGCCTGTTCATGCACGTGAACAGCTTGCTGGACGAAAAGACGCTGGTCATTGCCGATGTCGGCGAAGCGCTGTTCGCGTCCGCCGACCTGCGCGTGCACCGGCGGTTCGAGTTCATCGCGCCGGCCTATTACACCTCGATGGGGTTTGCCGTGCCGGCGGCGGTCGGCGTCGGTTTTGCCGATCCGGCCCTGCGGCCGATCGTGCTGGTCGGCGACGGGGCGTTTCAAATGACCGGCTCGGAGTTGTCGACCTGCGTGCGGCACAAGCTGTCGCCCATCGTCATCGTGCTGAACAATCGTGGCTATTCAACCGAACGGGAAATCATGGAAGGGCCGTTCAACGACATCCACGACTGGCAGTACGAGAAAATCTGCGAGCTGATCGGCGGCGGAATCGGGTATCGGATTCGGACGCACGGCGAACTGGTTCGCGCGCTGGATGCGGCGCTTGCGGATCGCTCGCAGGTGCATGTCCTGAACGTCCTGCTCGATCCGGCCGACCGCTCTCCGGCGATGGTCCGGCTGGCCAAACGATTGGCCAAGCGGCTGGCTGGGAAATAACCGCTTATTTGGGGGGCGAAGGCGCGCCCTTTTTATCAAACACGGTTGCGTCGCAGGATACGTACTTGATCTGCTTCATCGGGATGATGGTGACTTCCCGGGCCGTGTCCACTTCCAGTACTTCCATGTCCTCGCTGATGGTATGCCGGATGGCATCCTTGACGAGCAATTCCTGATTGTCCACGAAGACGACTTTTACCCAGTAGGTCACGCGTCTCTCCTTTCAGCGGTCGTCATTAGTCGTCTTCTGGATTGATCGGATTCATCCCGAGCGGTTTGCACAGCTCAAGGATCTGCCGGTCTGTGCTGACCAGTGACAGGCGTAGCGATCGAAATTCGTATGCCAGCATGAGATGGACGGCCTGGGGCGCGCGCAGGATGGGAAAGTCCAGCAGGAGTTGCTTGGTCGCCGTAAAGGTGTCGCTCGTCGGCGTGGCAAAATGATAGACGCCGCGCGCGGACTCGGCTTCGAATTTGAAGAGCACCGAATACCAATCGTCGCGGGTCAGCTGCCCTTCGCGCGCCTTGAGCGCAAACAGGGCATAGAACTCGGTAATCGTGGGGCCGCCGACGATGATTGTTTTTTCCCGCTTGGTCATCAGGCTGTTGACGATGCGGGAGCCTCGTTCGCGGCTGTACCGCTTCACCAGCGCCGTGGAATCGAAATAGTAATAGGGCATATTAGTCTCGATTCATCCTTCTGGTTAGGCTCTTCTGGACACGATAAATTCCGCCAGGGCCGTGCGAAGCTTGGACAGCCGGTCCTGGATTTCCTCGATCGGCAGTTCTTCATAGCCCTGCCGTCTGAGTGTCGTCAACAGGCTGGCCTGGTTGATCGCCTCCGTGTCGCGCTTGAGCCGCTCCACGGCCCGTTGCTTGGAGACGCGGCTGGGCGTTTTGCGGCGGGACCCCCCATCATGGGGCATGGACGAATCGGAACGAGACGCGCGTTTTGTCATCGTACCCTCATTGCGGTGGTGCGTGAATGTCCGGCGGTTCGTCGCCGGGTCCGTTGTGCGGGCATGCGGCCGGCGGGAGATTCACCGGCAGGTTGGTGTCGCCGTATACGTATCCGGCCAGGGTCCTGGCCAGTTCGGACGAGACCTCCTGCTGCATGACCCGGACGGCTTTGGCCGTGGCCTCGCCTTGCGTCAGATGTCCTTCCCGGCCTCCACGCGACACGGCGCCGACGACGTGCTGCGTTCCCGGCTCCAGCACGACGAAATCGCTGCACCAACGGACATAGCGGAAGCGAGGATCGGGCACGTTCACATCGAACAACCGCACCGTCCCTTTCACCAGCAGCTCCAACGGCTTGCCTGCATCACGTCCGGCCGTCCCCTCCGAGCCGGCGGGTTTGGCCGTCACCGGCAGCCCCTCGCGAACCAGCCCTTCGATGACCGCGCGGCGAACCGGCTCACTCTGGTCCCCCTGGACGTCCACGCCGACCAACAGGTGTGCAGCCATAAACTGTTCGAGCGCTCCTGTCAACTCCGCCACGCGATACCGGGACGGTGCCCCCTGCCCGCTGGCCCGGATCACCCGGAGGTCGGCGTTGTAGGCTTCCCGAAGGACGAGATTCCTGATCGCGCGCCGCAGGCTGCGGATCGTGGTCAGCGTCTCTGTCGTCTGGCGGGACTCCGACAAATCCGATTCGATCGCGCGATCGAGTTCCGCCAGCCGCTCCGTCAAGGCGGTCCCCGCTTGCGCGCGTTGCATGCCCGCCAGGACATGGTGCTGCCTGGTCGCCGGATTCACCCAGGCATCCAGAACCCGCACGTTTTCCAGAATCTTGTCCGTGGAGACGCGGGTGATCTGATCGAGCGTCAGTCGGCGCTGGGTATCCGCCCTTCCCCTGGCTTCCAGCACCAAAAAGGATTCCCAATCCTTGGCCTCCGCTTCCACTCTGGCTTGAAAGATCCTGGAGACGGCGCCGTAGGCCCGTTCCTCCGCCGAGGGGCGGGAGTCGGCCTGCCCGACGCCTACGAGATACTGTTCTGACGGATAGGCGGGACTGCTGCCGTTCACCCAGTCCGGTTGCGTGCGATGGCTGAACCAGGAGCACCCGGCGAGCAGACTGCCGGTGATGAGGATCGCCAGGGCGACGATGGTGCGGAACTTCAGCATGGGCGTCCCTCCGACTTGTTGTACGTTGTTGCTCGGCACGTGTCACCCGTCATGCGCATCTGCGCCCAAGCGCTTGACCGCGCAGGCACATCACGGTCCTACTGCGGCGCCAGTTCCGTGACAAACGTGGTTGCTCCGCTTCGCAGGGTCAGGGGATGCACGCTATCACGCCCAACCCGGCCGCCGCTTCTGCCGACAGGACGGATGCGCAGTTCATAGGACCCGGGGGGCACCCACAGCCGGGCGATCTGAATTTCATCCGGCAGGGTCCGCCAACTGCGTTTGTCCGCCTCTTCCGACGAAATGACAAGGGTTTTGGCCAATGCGCCAATGAGGAGTCCGACGAGCGGACCGGCATCCCGCCCCGCCGCGGCCTGCGCCCCCCGCGCGAGACCTTCCGCGGCCGAAAATTTGATGGCCGCCCGCGCGACCGCCTTGACGGCGAGTCCGTTAAACTGGTCGGAAAAATGTTTGGATGCCAGGGCGCTCAGATCCTGGATCAGCTCGGAGCGCGCGCCGAACGTGCCTCCGTCCCCGGCCAGCGTCACCTCTTCATAGGCCACGGTCGTTTTCTGCTGAATCAGTCGCGGCAGGGCCACACGGACCACGCGGCCACTGAGGCCGTACAGGACGCTCTCGGCAGCCCGCGCCTCCCGCGCAGTGGAATTGGGCCCCACGGCCGCCTTGGTGAGTAGGACCAGCCGCAAGGCATCCAGGCTGATCGGCAGGTCGAGAAACTGGTCTTCTTTGCGGGGCGCGCGACCGTGGTAGCTGACCACGACGACCTGCGACAGTTGCCGAGGATCGTCCGCCGGCTGCCACGGCACGTCGGCGAAGGCCTGACGGTATTGCGCGTGCTCGTCGATCAGGTGCAGCGCGTCGGTGATGCGGAGCAGATCGGTGCGAAGCATGGGGGGAACGGGAGTCCGGGACCAGGAGAGGGCGGCGAGATAGGCGTCGTGGGCTTTCCGGTAGGCGATGAACGCGTCGTTGGGTTCTCCGGCCGCCTCGAACAGGACCCCGCTCAGATACCGGGCAAGCCCGTCATCCCGGTAGGCGTCCGGTTTGTCCGCCGACCGGTCGGCCAGCACATTGAGGCGATGATCCACGCGCCGTGCTTCCACCAGCGCCTCCTGCAGGTTGCCGGCGACGGCATAGTTGAGCGCCTTGATGACATTGAGCATGACCTGTTCGTAGGCGGTGCCTTCGAACGGGAGCTCCGTATCGTTGTAGAGGAACGCCTTGACCTGCGTGGTGAGGCGGCGGGTGTAGAGCTGCTCCACTTCCTGTTCCGCCTTGTCGAGCACGGCCGTGCTCTCCTCGTAGCGCCGGGCCAGGTGCAGGGTCATGCCACGGTCCATGCGATAGAGGACCTGGCTTTTCGAGCCATACTCTTTCTGCGCCTCCTCCACGATCGCATCGGCACGGACCACATCGCCTGCGCGCAGGCGCTCATCGATCAGCACGTACCGGTTGGCGGCGGGGCCGCAGGCGCTCAGCATGAGCGCCAGGCCGAACAGACAGAGGGACGGGATTATGAGATACCGCGCGGTCACGAGTGGCGCGCTGAGTGGGATGGGAGATTCCAACAAGACCCGTCGGGTCTAGCCCGGGCTAAAACACGGTTCGTTTACGTTCGACGACTTTCTTGATCTTTTTCTGCCCGAACCAGGCCTTGACGTTGCTTTCCAGATCCACGAGTTCCAGGTCCACCTGGTAGTACACGGCCTTGACGCCGTCGGCCTCGTCGAGGATCGTCGAAATGTAGCCTTTCATGATGTAGTCCGCTCCGATTTCCTTGCCGGGGGCCTTTTGCGTGTCTTCGCGGGCGTGCATGGCCTGCTCTTCCCGCTCCTGCCGGATCTCCTCCCGCTCGCCGCGACCTGCGACGAAGGTCACCTTCTGCGAATTGACCAACTCCCGCTGCAGATCGGTCACGAAGGTCTGGACGTTGATGTGTTCGTGGCTTTTATTCATGATGGTGCCGACGACGACGACGGGCTGCTTCCCGCGATGGTTCCGCGTGTAGTTGTCCAGCCACGGCGTGCCGAGGGCTTCCTTGACCATGGCTTCGGCCGTTTGCCGGGAATCGGTATCGTTCCACCGGCCGCTCAGGTCGGTGACCAGGCCTGCATCCACGCGCGTGACTTTTGTTTCGGCTCCGCAACCGGCCAGAAAGGGTATGAGGGCGAGGGCAAGAGCCAGCGCCATGGGCGAGTTGAGTCCTGAGTACTGAGAACCGGGGAGATGTGTCTCTGCGCAGTCGTGTCCCATCCGTCACTCCTTGCCCATCACGCCCCACTCCCTACTGTTGCGCGGGCGCAGGCGCCTGCTTGGTTTCTTCTTTTTCGAGCTTGTCGAACAGACGGTCGGCATTCTTCCGGACAAAATCCCGGACTTCGGCGTTCAGTTCTTTCGACTCCTCGAGCCTGTTCTTGACGTCCTTGAGATCCAACTTGGCGAGCACGTAGTAGGTGCCGCTTTTGTCATCTCTATAGCGCTCGACGGGACGGACTCCGTTCAGGGTGACGGCGGAGAAGGTCTTGATCGCCCGCTCGACGTTCTGTTCTTCGGTGGACTTGGTGAAATCATTGGCGGTGGTGGATGCGGCGTAGTCCTTCATGAGGTAGGCGGTGTAGGTCTGAAAGTTTTTCGCGATTTCGGCGCGTGCCCGGTTTTCCGCGGCGTCCCAGGCCAGCGGCTCGTTCTTGATGCCGTTGATCGAGCCGACGCCGTAGAAGGACTTGCTGTCCTTCGAATGCATGACGCCCGACCCCTGCTCGACCCACTTCGGGGCGCCGCCACAGGCGGCGAGAACGACGATGAGGGCGGCGGCAAGGCTTCCACGAATCACTCGCGATATTCCGTCGACTCTGGGCATCATGGATACTTCCTCCTTGGTGTGAGGCTCGGTGGGTGCGCCGAATCCCTGTTCGCCATTGCATCTGCCTCTAAAAAAGATGCTAACATGCACCCCCAGGCCTGTCAACGCGACGGAAATCGTACGATGGACCATGAAATCGAGCGGCGTTGTGGCCTGAAACTTTTATTGGGGGGATGCTTGTGGCTGACGTGAAAATCGAGGATGGGATCATCAAGGTCAAGGAGTTGGATGTGCAGGACCCCAAGGCGGCGGCAGTGTTGCAGGAATACCCGGAAGCCCGGTGGGCGGAAGTGACGCGGCGCGCGCTGAAAATCGGATTGGGGTACTTAAAAGGCGGCGCGCAGGATTAGGAGCAGATCATGGTCATCGGTCAACAGTCAATGGCGGCAATCGGGCGTCTGTCTTGACCAATGACCGTTGACCAGTGACGTCTGTTCACGGTTTCGCGGGCGCTCCGGCTTTCTCGATGTAGGCCTTCGCCCTGCCTTCCGTGCCTCCGGTTTCCAGGTATTTCGTGTAAGACTCCACGGCCTTTTTCTGGTCCTTCAGCTCTTCGGCATACAGATCGCCGAGCGAGAGATGCACGTCGGCAGTCGCCGGATTCAGCGCGCGCGCGCGCACCATCGCCTGTTCGGCATCCTTGTAGGCCTGCTTCTTTATAAGAATCAGCCCCAGTGTGTAATGGGAGTCCTGGTTGTCGGCGGCAAATTTGACGGCCTGGTTTGCCGCCACCAACGCCTCATCCGGGTTGAACAGGTACTCCAGCAGCAGGTAGCTTTTTAAAATATACGCGTCGCCATAGACGGGATTGTATTCGAGCGCCTTGTTCAGGCTGTTAAGGGCTTCCTGTGGAGGGCGTTGCTGCTGCAAGGTCGTGAAGGCCTGGTCGTACAGGTCCTTGGCTGCTGCGACGCGTTCGGCGTCCGTTGTTGGCTCGCCACCGGCTCGAAACGTGCCCTTCTTTCCTTCGATCAGAATCATGTCGCCGTCGCCGTCGATCCGAGCCACTTGCGGATGTTGCCGGCCTGCCGTGGCTTTCTCGACCTGCTGCTTGGCGTACGCGCCAAGTTCGTTCGCCGTCAGCCATCCGTTCTTATCGGCATCGGCCGCACCCTGCAGGCCGGCGGTCAGCGTGCGTGTGAAGAGACTCTGCCCGCCCTTTTGGTCCGTCGCCTCCCCCTTATTGGCGGCGGTGAGCACCTGCACTGCCCTCTTGTCCGTCTCCTCCTCAGGCGCGCCGCGGCCTTCGAGCGATAACTGCTGCGGGGCCGTGACTTCCCATCCCCTGACGCCGGCATCGAGGATAAACAGGATATGTTTGGACATCACGCGACGCGAGAACTCCTTGAGATCGTCCATCGTCACAGCCTTGGACACATTGTTGGTGTGGGCGTCCGAAGGCACGAGATAGCCGAGGTCCTGTCCGTTGCGATCCTGAGTGACGCCGGCATGGCCGGAAAAAAAGATGACGACCCGGTCCTGGCGGCCGACCTTGCGGGGCAACACGCTGGTGAGGATGTGAAGCATGCCCCTGGAACTGGCCTTCTGATCATAGACCTCAACGACTTCTTCAAATCCGAGCTTCCGGAGGGCATCCGCCACAGCCTTCCCGTTGGCCACGGATGTCGTCAGTTTGGGTGCCAGGAGATAGTCGTTGATGCCGAAAATCACGGCCCAGGACTTGTAGTAGAGCCCTTCTGGGCGGCCCAGTTGCGCATCGGCGATGCCAGCAGTGAGGAAGGCGATGGTACAGACGGCAAAAACGGCGCGTGTCATCCGGCCCGCATGCATGGGCGCATGCTACCCCTGCTTTCTTTTCACTGTCAAGGCAATGGCTTGCACAAGGCCGGCCTGGTTGCGCATAATTACTGCGCGATCGCATGACGGCGGATTCGGAATAAGGGGAGCCTATGACACAGCCGGCGGACAAATTCGAAGCCTTGTTGCATGAGAACCGGGTCACCCATCCCACCGCGGAGACGAAAGCCCGCACCTACGTCAAGGATTACGAGACGGCCTACAAGGAATCGATTGCCGACCCCGAGGGATTCTGGGACCGCGCGGCCAAGGAATTGGAGTGGTTCAGCCCCTGGCAGCGCGTGTTGGAGTGGACCTATCCCTGGGCCAAGTGGTTTGTCGGCGCCACCTGCAATATTTCGTATAACTGCCTGGACCGGCACGTGAAGTCCTGGCGCCGGAACAAGGCCGCGATCATCTGGGTGGGCGAGAAGGGAGAGGAGCGCATCTTCACCTACGGTGAGCTCTTCCGCCAGGTGAATCTCTGTGCGAATGCCCTCAAGGCGCTTGGCTTGAAGCAGGGCGACCGGGTCACCATCTATATGCCGAAGATTCCGGAGCAGATCATCGCGATGCTGGCCTGCGCCAGGATCGGCCTCATCCATAGCGTGGTCTATTCCGGCTTCAGCGCGCCGGCATTGCAGAGCCGCATTCTGGATGCGGAGGCGCGCCTTGTCATCACGGCTGACGTCGGGTATGACCGGGGCAAGGCGATCAATCTCAAAACCGTGGTGGACCAGGCGGTGGCCAACTGCCCGGTGGTCGAAAAGGTGGTTGTCGTGCGTCGGCAGCAGCCGGGTGTGCCCCTTTCCTCGTCGAAGGAGATCGACTGGCAGGAATGGCTGAAGGAACAGAAGGCGACCTGCGAGGCGGAGAAACTGGATGCCGAAACGCCGCTCTATATCCTCTATACTTCCGGCACGACCGGCAAACCCAAGGGCGTAATGCACGTGCACGGCGGCTACATGGTCGGCACCTATCTCACCGCCAAATACGTGTTCGATCTCCATGATGATGACGTGTATTTCTGCGTCGCCGATCCCGGGTGGGTCACGGGGCACAGTTATATCGTCTACGGTCCGCTGTTGAATGGAGCCACGATCATCACGGCCGAAGGGAAGCCTGATTACCCCGATCCCGGCCGCTGGTGGAACCTGATCGAACGGTACGGGGTGACGGTGTTCTACACGACTCCGACCGCGATTCGTCTGCTGATGAAATACGGCGAAGAGTGGCCGAAGAAGTACGACCTGTCCTCACTACGGGTGCTGGGGAGCGTCGGCGAGCCGATCAATCCGGAAGCGTGGGAGTGGTTCTATCACGTGACGGGCAGCAAGTATCCGATCATGGATACCTGGTGGCAGACGGAGACGGGCATGATCCTGATCACGCCCCTCCCCTCCGTCATGCTCAAGCCGGGCTCGGCCACGCGGCCGTTTCTCGGCATTGAAGCGGACGTGGTGGACCGCGAAGGTAACAGTCTTCCTCCGAACACCGGCGGGTTCGCCGTGATCAAGAAGCCCTGGCCCGCCATGATGCGGACCATTTATAAAGACCCGGAACGCTACAAGACTTATTGGAATACCATTCCCAACTGCTACACGGCGGGTGACGTGTGCCGCAAGGACGAGGACGGCTACTGGTGGTTCATGGGCCGCGCCGACGATGTAATCAAGGTGGCGGGCAATCGCATCGGAACGGCGGAGGTCGAAAGCGCCCTCGTCAGCCACCCGGCCGTGGTCGAGGCGGCGGTGATCGGCAAGCCTCACAAGACGGCCGGTGAAGCCATCAAAGCCTTCGTGATCTTGAAGCAGGGAGAGGAAGGCGGCGAGGAACTCATCAAGTCGCTGCAGGATCATGTGCTCAAGGAACTGGGCAAGATCGCCGTGCCGCGTGAAATCGACATCGTGACGTCGCTCCCCAAGACGCGCTCCGGCAAGATCATGCGGCGGGTGCTCAAGGCGAAGGAGTTGGGACAGGAGGTCGGCGACATTTCGACGCTGGAGGATTAGCGTCAGATCAGCCCGCGCTTCTGCAGATAACCCCGATCGATTACGATCTCTGATTTCGGCGGGAGCTGCCCCCGTTCCTCCAGGAGCCGCTCGACGTACTTGCCGATCAAGTCCGATTCCAAATTGACCGTATCGCCGACCTGCTTGATGCCGAGCGTGGTCACCTGGGCTGTGTGCGGGATGATCATGACGGAGAAGGACCGGCCCGTGACTGCGTTAATCGTCAGGCTCACGCCGTCCACGGTGATCGATCCTTTCGAAAT
>DASWIN010000106.1:0-45764 GCA_036397655.1 Nitrospiraceae bacterium
TCCGCGAGTCCCCCGTTACAGTCTCGCCGGACAGCGAAGCCCGCCAGACGGTTTCCAGCCGCAGCACTTCTTCCTGCGACGCGACATACTCGATGGCGAGGCTGGTAAAACACTCGCGCTCCCGCTCAACGGCGGTCGCGCACCCGGCGAGAACAGTCATGAGGGCGACCAGGCAGGACGCGCGCAGCCCCATTTGTTCCCCTCTTCACCCGCGGTGGTGTGCCTGATCCCGCTCGCTTCCGTGGTAGCCGGATAGACCCCTCCGCGATCTACTGGTATTTTACAGGGAACCTTCACCCTTGAGGTAGCGCCGAAAGCGATTCATGAGTTCAGCACCCAATGTGCCGCCTTCGGGCTTTTGGGTGGCCGGATTGTTAAAGTGGTCGCGAATTTCCTCGAGGCGTTTTTCTGCCTGCTCGTTTCCCTTGAGCCGCCTGGTTTTCTCCAGCGCCGTGTCGAAGGCGTCGAAAGTCAGCTGGTCGTAACCGAAGGACCGGATCCGCTTGACGGCCTTCATCATGGCCTCGTTCCGGAACGTCGTCAGGTGCTCGGAATCGATTTCCTTTAGGCCGAGCTTGCGGGCGCGGCGCTCGGCGGCCTTGCGGATGCCGCTGCGGACGAAATCCGGTGAGGTTTGCAGGCGCTTCCAGGCCTCGTCGCTCCAGGCGATCCGTTCCTGGGGGGCATCCCACAGTTGAACGAGGACCGCCTCGTCGATCCGGCCCAGGCCCTTCTCGCGGGCCATGTCTTCGGTATCCCGCCGGAGCATTTGGGAGACGAATTCCATGGCGATCGGAGGGGAATTCCTAATCTTGTCCTGGAGGCGCGCCTGCGCACCCTCGGTCCAATCCATCGGCGGCCTGGTCGCCTCCTGGATGTCGCCCAGAGCCTCGACCTTTTCGTAGAGGTCAATGTTGACCTCCATGTGTCCCCCCTCGCGGGCCCGCTCCTCGGCGATCTGGCGGATCATGCCGCGCATGAATTCGGGCACGAGCTCGAGGCGTTCCCGGGCCGCCGCCGTCCAGGGCAATCGGCCCTGTGCCATCTCGTCGGCCGCCGCAGCCAGTCCGGCTGCGCCGCCCATCCCGCCCATCATCTGGCTCTTGAACTGATCCAGAATCTCACCGGTGATGACGGGATAGCCAAGTTCACGGGCTTTCTTTTCGGCGAGGCGTTTTACCATGCCGCGCAGGAAGACAGGGGCGCGTTCCATCCGCTGGAGGGCTTCGTCGGTCCAGGCGATCTCAGGCAACACGGTCTGCGGCGAGGCGTCGTGGCTCATGGCGCAGTCACTTGTTGAGGAGTTCCTTCAATTCCTTGCCGGCCTTGAAAAACGGGACTTTTTTGGCAGGCACCGAGACGGTGGCGCCGGTTTTCGGGTTGCGTCCTTCTTTCATGCGGCGGCTGCGCAGCCGGAAGCTGCCGAATCCGCGAATCTCCGTCTTGTCGCCCCGATGGAGCGAATCGCGGACGCTGTTGAACAGGGTATTGACCACGATCTCCGCCTGCCGTTTCGTCAGGAGCGTGACTTGCTCCGACACTTTCTCGATGATCTGCGCTTTGGTCATGGGCGATCTCCTTCCCGCTCTCTCAGAATGCCATCAGGTACTTGAGCTGAATCCCGCTTTGAAACTCGAACGTGGGGAGCAGGCCCCGCACGCGGCTCTCGATGAGTTCCCTGATGGAAAATCGTTTCTTGGGTTCGACCAGGGTGGGTTCCCCTTCGATGCCGACCATATCCGCCGCAATGCGAACCGCATCGTCCAGGTCGCCCAGTTCGTCCACGAGCTTGGCGTCCACGGCCTGACGGCCGGTAAAGATGCGTCCATCCGCCAGCGTCCGCACGGCGGCCACGTCAAGCGAGCGTCCCTCCGCCACGGCCTCGATGAACTGGTCGTGGACGTCGTCCATGACGGCCTGCAAGATGCGACGGTCGTCGATGCCCATTTTTCTGAACGGCGAGCCGATGTCCTTGTAGTGTCCGCTCTTGACCACGACGCCCTCCACGCCGACTTTTTTCATCAGCCCCTCGAGGTTCACTAGTTCCATGATGACCCCGATGCTGCCGGTCAGCGTGCCGGGATTGGCAATGATGCGGTCGGCGGCGGCGGCGATGTAGTAGCCGCCCGAAGCGGCCACCGTGCCCATGGAGGCGACGACGGTCTTGTTGTGCTTGCTTCGCACGCGCTGCACGGCGTCATAGATCTCCTGCGAGGGAACCACGCCGCCGCCCGGGCTGTCGATGCGCAAGACGATCGCCTTGATGGAGGAACTGTCTCCGAACCGTTTGAGGTCCGCCACCGTGTCTTTGGCGTCGAGGATGACGCCTTCAACACGAATGAGTCCAATGCGGTCCTCCCCCGGCACGTCCATATCGGACAGCAGGGCGTTTGCCACCACCACCAGCGCCAATCCGCCCAGCACCCACCAGAGCAGGCGCCGCCGGGGCTTTCGCTCCCGGGGAGGCTGGCCAGGCGTCTGAACGGTGGAATCGTCAGTCATAAGTCACGAGAAACGGCTGACAAGGGATCAGCCTTCGTCTCCTTCGTGGTCATCGCGCTTCTTGGACTTTTTGGCCGCGCGACCGAGGCTTTGATCGACCGCTCCCTGCGTGGCATGGTACTCGTCAATGTGCTTGCGGTCCGTATCCATCTGATGCTCGCGCAGGCTGAGAGCGATTTTCCGTTCTTCGCAGTCCACCTTGATGATCTTGGCCGTGACCTCGTCCTGGGGCTTGAATTTCTCCTCCAGCCTGGTCGGAGGCTGCAGGTTCGCCTCGCTGATGTGGATCAGCCCCTCCACGCCGCCCTCCAATTCGATGAACACGCCGAAGTCGGTGAGCTTGGAGACCTTGCCGGTCACGCCGGCACCGACCCGATAGCGCTCCGGAATCTCCGCTTCCCAGGGATCGCGCGAGAGCTGCTTGTACCCGAGCGAGAGGCGCTCCTTTTCCTTGTCGATCCGCAGCACGACCGCCTCGACGGCCTGGCTTTTCTTGAACAGCTCCGAAGGATGCTTGATGTGCCTGGTCCAGGACATGTCGGAAATGTGAATCAGTCCATCGATGCCTTCATCCAGGCCGACGAATGCCCCGAAGTCGGTCAGGCTCTTGACCTTGCCCTGAATGCGGGTCCCCGGCGGGTACTTCGCCTCGACCATGTCCCAGGGGTTGGGCGCCGTCTGTTTCATGCCCAGCGAGATCTTGCGGTTGGCCGGCTCGATGTTCAGCACGGCGGCTTCGACCTGGTCCCCGACGGAGACCAACCGGGAGGGATGCCGGACTTCGTGGGACCAGGACATCTCCGAGACGTGCACCAGGCCCTCGACACCCGGTTCGAGCTCGATGAAGGCCCCATAATCGGTCAGGCTCACGACCTTTCCCTTGATCCGCGTGCCAGTGGGATACTTGGCGGCGACGCTGGTCCAGGGATCCGACCCCTTTTGCTTGAGGCCGAGGGAAATGCGTCCGGTCTCGCGGTCATACTTCAACACCATGACCTCGACCCGGTCGCCCACGACGAACAGCTCCGACGGATGCCCGACACGTCCCCAGGACATGTCCGTGATGTGGAGCAGGCCGTCGATGCCGCCCAGATCGATGAACGCACCGTATTCGGTGATGTTTTTCACGATGCCCTGGACCAACTGCCCTTCCTTGAGGTTCGCCAGCGTCGTCTGCCGTTTCTTGTCCCGCGATTCTTCCAGCAGCACCCGGCGCGAAACGACGACGTTGCCGCGCCGGTGGTTGATCTTGATGATTTTCAGCGGGAAGGACTTGCCGACCAGCCCGTCGAGATCGCGGACCGGGTGCAGATCGATCTGCGAACCGGGGAGAAACGCCTTGACGCCGATGTCCACCATCATGCCGCCCTTGATGCGGGAGAGGATCTTGCCGTCGACGATGCGCTCTTCGTTGAAGGCCTTCTCCAGGTCCTCCCAGACCTTCATCTTGTCGGCTTTTTCCTTGGAGAGGATCAGGTTGCCCTCGGAGTCCTCCCGTTCCTCGATGTAGACCGCGAGCCGGTCATTGACTTTCAACGACTGCAGTTCCTCGCCGCTGAACTGCTCGGCGGGAATGATGCCCTCGGATTTGTAGCCGATATCGACGACGACCCTGCCCTTGCCAAGCGACACGATCCGCCCTTCGATGATAGTGCCTTCTTCGAAGTTCCGAAACGTTTCCTCATACAGCGCGGCCAGCGCGCTCGGATCCATCTGTTCTCCTGTCTGCTTTGATGCGGTGCTCATGCGTCTACAACCTATCCTTCCTTCAACCCATCCGACACGGTCGGTGCTGATGATGAACCATGCCCGGTCTCACTCAGCCTTGCGAGACAGGGCCGCCGTCCGTCGTTTGACCGGACCCTCCGGCGGGGCCACCTGCCCCAGATCGGCGATCCGGCTCATCACGGTCCGGCTTACGTGCTGATAGAATTCCTTCCCCGAACTGCGTTGCGCCGACTCGGAAAAATCGATCGGCGCTCCAAATTTCAAACACACCGGATGCAACGAGATCCACTTCGCGCCCGGCGGCAGCACGTCCCGCGTGCCCGACAGGTGGGCCGGAATCACGGCGCAGCCGGTTTCCGCCACGATCACACCGATCCCCGGCTTGCCCCGCCGGAGAATGCCATCCGGAGTTCTGGTGCCCTCCGGATAGATGACGACGATCTTGCCGTCCTGGATCAGACGGACCGCCTTGTCAAATCCCTCACGGTCCAGTCGGTCCTGCCGGATCGGGATCCATCCCAGCCACTCTATGACTGGTCGCAGACCCGGGAGAAACAGGTCCTGCCTTCCCAGGAACCACATGCGCCGCCTGACGCTGACCCCCACGAAAGGAATGTCGACATAGCTCGCGTGGTTGGCCGCGATGAGCACGCCGCCCCGCGCAGGGACATGTTCGCGCCCCCCCACCCGGTAGCGAAACAGCAGCCGGCCCACCCCATTCGCCAGAAGCCACAGGATGCCATACGCCACAGTGCTCACAGTTTCGCCGCAATCTTCCCCATCATGCGGTCGATGACTTGCTCCACCGTGAGTGACGTGGAATCAATAACCTCCGCATCCTCCGCCGGGATCAACGGCGCGATCGCGCGCGAACGGTCACGTTGATCCCGCGTTTCAATCTCCTGCTTCGTCCGTTCCAACGGCGCCGACCGTGCCGCACCGGCGAGGTCCTGCTGCCGCCGTCCTGCGCGCGTGTTCACGTCCGCGTCAAGAAAAAATTTCGCGTCGGCCGCGGGGAACACCCGCGTCCCGAGATCCCGCCCTTCCGCGACCACGCCGCCCATGTGGCCCACCTGACGCTGCACCGGGAGGAGCCACTCCCGTACCGCCGGAATCGCCGACACCAGGGAGGCCATGGTGCTGATCTCGGGGCTCCGAAGTTCGTCCGTCACGTCCTGGCCGTCCACGGTGACGCACACTCCATCGCCTCGCCGGTCCATGCTCACGCGCATCTCGGGAAGCAGCGCGGAAACGGCCGTTCCATCCTCCGGATTCACGCCTGCCGAACGGACCTTCCACGCCACGGCCCGGTACAGGGCGCCGGTGTCGAGATAGAGATACCCAAGCCGTTCTGCCAACTGCCTAGCTACCGTGCTCTTCCCCGCCCCGGCGGGACCGTCAATCGTCACGATCAATTGCCGGGCTGGTTGGCGCGGCGAGAGCTTATCCATCCGCAGGGTGCGTATTGTATAGACCTCAGTTAGTTTTTGTCAATAAATCCAAGAGCTTCGATTCGAATCCAGGGAACGAAGTCTCAATGCAATCGGTATCGTGAATGGTGGTTCGACCATCTGCGGTCAATCCCGCAATGGCCATGGACATGGCCACTCGATGATCGCCATGACTGGTGCAGGTCGCTCCCTTCAATCGTTTGCTTTTGCTCGATCCCAAACCTTGAATGATAAGGCCCGTGTTTGATTCTTCGACCGCTCCGCCCATCTTCCTGAGCTCTGCCGTCATGGTGGTGATCCGGTCGCTTTCTTTCACACGCAATTCGCCGGCGTCGGTGATCGTCGTTTGTCCTTCGGCGAGGGCAGCCGCCACGCAGAGGATAGGAAATTCATCGATGGTTTGGGGAATCCGCTCGGAACCGATCCGGACGCCATGAAGCTCGGCTGAGCGGACACGGATATCTGCGACCGGCTCACCGGATTCGTCGCGTCGATTCAAGAGCTGCAGGTTCGCCCCCATTTCGGTCAGGATTTCCAGCACCCCGGCTCGGGTTTGGTTGATCCCCACAGAGGTGATCGTCACATCGGAGCCGGGCACGATCGTGGCGCCAACAATGAAAAAGGCGGCGGCGGAGAGGTCACCGGGAACGACGAGCGGCTTGCCCGTCCATCCGACAGCGGGGCGGCCCTCGATGGAGACGGACGAGGCATTTTCCTGGACCGGGATGCCGAAGTATCGGAACAGCCGTTCCGTGTGATCGCGTGATTTGCGCGGCTCGCTCACGCGTGTCGTGCCTTCCGCATACAGGCCGGCCAGCAGCAGAGAGGACTTGACCTGTGCGCTGGCGACCGGAGACGTATGGGCGAGCCCACGCAAACGGCTGCCGGTGATGGCCAGCGGGGCCAGTTCGCCCCCCTTGCGTCCCGCGATCGTGGCGCCCATCTCGCGCAGCGGTTTGACGACCCGCCCCATGGGCCTTCGTCTAATCGATTCGTCTCCCGTCAGGATCGTGAAGAAATCCTGGCCCGCCAGGAGGCCGGCCAGCAGGCGGATGCCGGTGCCCGAGTTGCCGCAGTCCAGCGGCTGTGGCGGCTCCGTCAGTCCCCAGAGTCCCTTGCCCCGCACGCGGAGCTGCTCCGGACGTTCTTCGATGTGAATCCCCATCGCCTGGAAGGCCCGCAGCGTGTTCAGGCAGTCTTCGCCGCGGCAGTACGCGGCGATCGTGCTGTCGCCTTCGGCCAGCGCGCTCAGGATGATGGCCCGGTGCGTGATGGATTTATCGCCGGGGACGGCAATCGTGCCCTTCAACGGGCCGGCCGGTGTGATCGTCAGTGACGCCATAGGACCACAGTGAGGAGATCAGCGGTTCAACTGTTCGCGGACACATTTGGCCCGGTCGAGTTCCTGCTCGATAGCCGGTCCGTCACCGGATTGAATGAGACGCTTGAGTTCCCGGAGGCGGCCTTCGTACACCTCGATCTGCGCCACCAGATTGTCCCGGTTCCACAGGAAGATATCGCGCCACATCTCGGGAGAGCTGGCCGCGATGCGCGTGGTGTCCCGGAGGCCCCCGCCCGAATAGGCCAGCAAGTCCAGTTCCGGCGTACCCTGCTGCACCTCGGTCAGGGCGTTGATCAGCGCGAAGGCGGCGACGTGCGGCAGATGGCTGACCGCCCCCAGCACCTTGTCGTGGAGCATCGGGTCCATCGTCAGCACGATGGATCCCGCAGCTTCCCACAGGGCCCGGATGTTCTGCAGGGCCTGCGGATCAGTCCGTTGCGTCGGCGTCAGGATGCAGCGCGCACCCTTGAAGAGGGTGATGGAACCGGCGGCCACACCGGTCTTTTCCTTGCCCGCGATCGGATGCGCGCCGACGAACCGCACCGTGTTCGGCAGGACTTTCTCGGCTTGTTCCACGAGCGCGCCCTTGACGCTGCCGACGTCGCTGACGATCGTGCCGGCCCGGAGGGACGAACCCCAATCCTTCAGATGTCGCTCGTAGGTGTCGACGGGAGTGGCCAGAATCACGAGATCGGCGTCGCGTACGCCGTCTTTGGCGTCCAAAACGTATCGGTCAATGGCTCCGAGCTCGACCGCCGTCTTGAGATTCTCGATCCGCCGGCCGACGCCCACGACGGAATCGGCGAGGCCGTCCCGCTTGAGGAGCATCCCCAGCGAGCCGCCGATCAGGCCGACGCCGATGATCGTCACCTGCTTGAAATGCACGGACGCACTCGCCTGGCCGGGCATCACGGACGAGGATCTGCCGAGCGGCTGGGAGGTCATGGTGGTCAGACTTCCCGTCCGACCGCCTCGGCGATTTTCTTGAGGTCCCCCATAAGATCCTTGAACTTGCTGGGCTTGATGGATTCCTCGCCGTCGCAGAGGGCGCATTCCGGGTTCGAATGCACCTCGATCAGCAGGCCGTCGGCGCCTGCGGCGATCGCCGCCTTGGACATGGGCGCGACGAGATTCCACTTGCCGGTGGCGTGGCTCGGATCCACGATGACCGGCAGGTGAGACAGCTCTTTCAACGTCGGAACTGCGGCAAGATCGAGCGTGTTGCGGTATTGCGTTTCGAACGTCCGGATACCGCGCTCGCAAAGCATGACGTTGCGGTTGCCGCGCGACATGATGTACTCCGCGGACAGGAGAAACTCCTTGATGGTTGCCGACAGGCCGCGCTTCAGCAGTACCGGCTTGTCGTAGGCGCCGACTTCCTTGAGCAGCTCGAAGTTCTGCATGTTGCGGGCGCCGATCTGGATGATGTCGGCCTTTTCCAGGAACAACTCGATGTCGCGCGTGTCCAGGATTTCGCTGACCACCGGCAGGCCGGTCTTCTTCTTGGCCTCCAGCAGGTAATCGAGCCCTTCGCGGCCCAGCCCCTGGAAGGAGTAGGGCGACGAGCGGGGCTTGTAGGCGCCGCCACGCAGGATGCTGGCGCCGGCGGCCTTCACTTCCTGCGCGATGCCGACCGTCAGTTCGAGCCGCTCCACTGCACAGGGGCCCGCCATCATCGTGAGCTTTTTCCCGCCGATCTTGACGCCGCCGACGTCGATGACCGTGTTCTCCTTCCGGAATTCCCGGCTCACCAGTTTCCAGGGCGCCAGGATCGGCAGGACGCTTTCCACGCCCGGCAGGGCGGTCAGCGGCTGATTCTGGAGAATGCGGTCGTCGCCGATCACGCCGATGATGGTCCGTTCCTGCCCGTGCGAAACGTGGGATTTCAACCCCAGTTCCTGGAGCCGGTCCATAATGTGTTCGATTTCAGGTTCCGTGGCTTCTGGCCTCAGCACGATAATCATAACGACGTATTCCCTTCAGTTACCGACCCAGGACTGCTTTCAGGGCTTGCAGGAATTGTCGGTTTTCCTCCGGCAGGCCGATGGTGACCCGTACATAGTTGCCTTCAATGTGACGCACGATCACGCCTTTCCGCAGGAGGGCTTCGTACAGTGCGCGCCCGTCCTGGCCGGCGTCGAAATAGAGAAAGTTGGCTTCGCTGGGCAGCGGCTGGAGCCCGAGCGCGAGCAGCCCGGTCCGGACGCCCGCCATTTCCGTCTGGTTCATCGCGCGGCTCTTGGCCACGTGTTCCTCGTCTCCGAGCGCCGCCAATGCCGCGCGCTGGGCCAGGCTGTTGGCGTTGAACGGCGGACGCACGCGGTTGAGGTACCCGGCAATTTCCGCCGTCGTGACACCGTAGCCGATCCGCAGCCCGGCCAGGCCGTAGATTTTTGAGAAGGTTCGCAACACGATCGCGTTGCGTGTCTGGCGGACGTATCCCAAACTGTCAGGGAAATGCGGATCGCGGACATATTCGCAATAGGCCTCGTCGAAAACGACGATCACGTGTTCCGGCACGTTCGCCATCAGCGCGTCAATTTCGGCAGCGCTCACCATCGTCCCCGTTGGGTTATTGGGGTTGCAGACGAACAGCAATTTCGTGCGCGGCGTCACCGCCTTGGCCATCGCGCCCAGGTCGTGGCGGCCGTCCCTGAGGGGCACGATGACGGGTGTGCCATGCGCGGCCGTCACCTCCATCTTGTAAATCACGAAGGTGTTGTCCGCCATCACCGCCTCGTCGCCCGGTGACAGAAACGCGCGCGCCAGCATCCCGATGATCTCGTCGGAGCCATTCCCCAGGATCACCTGGTCGAGTGAGACTTTCCAGCGGTCGGCCAGCCCCGTGCGCAGCCTGAATGCGCCTCCGTCCGGGTAGCGATGCAGGGTCGCGGCGGCGTCCGCCAGCACCGCGAGGGCCTTCGGGGACGGGCCGAGCGGGTTTTCGTTCGAGGCCAGCTTGACGATGCGCGAAAGCCCGAGCTCACGCTGGAGCTCGTCAATCGGCTTGCCCGGCACGTAGGGCGAGAGCGATTCGATATCTGTGTGAACTTTTAACGGCATGGCTTAGCTGTGTGCCGGATAGGATCCGAGAATTTTCATGAACAGGCACCGCCCCTTGATCTCATCCAGCGCCTTCTTGACCCGGTCTTCCTCCGCGTGCCCCTCGATATCCACGAAGAAAATGTACTCCCAGGCTTTCCGGCGTGACGGACGGGATTCGATCTTCGTCAAATTGAGCCCGTGCGACGCGAAGGGACGCAGCAGGTCGTAGAGCGCGCCGACCTTGTCTTTGACGGACAGCATGACCGAGGTCTTGTCCTTTCCGGTCCGCTCCGGCGCTTTCTTCGAGAGGATCAGGAAGCGGGTGAAGTTGTTGATGTTGTCCTCGATCCGGGACTTGATGACCTTCAATCCGTACAGCTGCCCGGCAAGTTCCGAGGCGATGGCTGCGGCGGACGCATCGTCCCGGCACAACTCGGCCGCCCGCGCCGTGCTCGGCACTTCCGACACCGGCACGGTCGACAGATTGGTTTCCAGCCAGTGCCGGCACTGCGCGATGGCATGGGAGTGCGAATAAATCTTTTTAATGCCCTCCAGCCGGCCCGTTTTGGACAGCAGATAATGAGACACTTCCTGCAACACCTCGCCGTAGATCATCAGATTCGAGTCGAAGAACATATCGAGCGTATGGTTCACCACGCCTTCCGTGGAGTTTTCGATCGGTACGACACCGAAATGCACCCGTCCGCGCTCCACCTCGTTGAAGACGTCCTTGATGCTGGTGACCGCAAGATAGTCCGCCGACGCGCCGAATTTCTGGATGCAGGCCAGGTGCGTGAACGTCGCCGGGGGGCCCAGGTACGCGACCTTCTGGGGGCCTTCCAGCGACAGCGACGCGGACATGATCTCACGGTAGACGTTCCGGATCGCCTCGTTGGGGTACGGGCCAGGATTCTGGCGTGTCAGCCGCTCGATGATCTCCGCTTCCCGCGCGGGCGTATGGAGATTGGCGTCGGCGTCCACCTGTCGCTTGGCTTTTCCGATCTCGATGACGTGCGTGGATCGCTCGTTCAGGAGGCGCAGGATTTCATCGTCGATCCGGTCGATTTCCTTCCGGTACGACTGCAACTCCTTGGAGGGACCTGTCCGGTCTTTCATGACCACGTCGGGCTGGCCGCTTCACCCAGCTCCTGTCCTTTCTCATAGGATGTAATCGACTGGAAATGATACTAGAAGGCCTGCAAGCTTTGCAAGGAATATCAAGGGGATGGGGCTTGCGCAGGCATTAATTTTTCAGGGGTCCAGTTCTTCGATTTCGATGCGGTTTGCATGTGAATAGCAGGGATTGCCAGGACTTTCGGCCTTAGCCCGTATCAGCTTTGCAGGCTTCTACTGCAACCGCCGATACGCCGCTACGACAAGCCAGCATGCGGCTTGTCGGCATGCTGGCGGGCGTGCTCGCCACTCAGTCGGTCAACATCCTGTTTCAAGGATGCCTCCCTCCCTCATGGCTGCGCTTGCCCGTCTCGCTTGGCGCCTCGACGGTTTCGTGACGAACCCTCATGACTAATACGGGCTAGGGCAGCAAGTCTTTCTGTTTGCCGAAGTGGGAGAAGGCAAGCCTAGTGGCCTGCCGGCCGCGTGCCGTTCGCTCCAGATAGCCGGATTGGATCAGGTAGGGCTCGTACACATCTTCCAGCGTGGTCTTTTCTTCGTTGACGGCGGCGGCGAGGGATTCCACGCCGACCGGCCCGCCTCCGAACTTTTCGATGATGGTTGAGAGGATCTTGCGATCCATGTCGTCGAAGCCGGCGGCGTCCACGCCCAGCCAGTCCAGCGCATCCTTGGCGACCTGCACGGTGATCCGGCCCTGGGCCTTGATCTGGGCGAAGTCGCGTGCACGCTTGATCAAGCGATTGGCAATGCGGGGCGTGCCTCGCGCGCGTCCCGCGATCTCGCTGGCGCCCGCCGCCTCGATGGGGATCTCCAGCAACCGGCCCGACCGCGTCACGATGGTGGTCAGTTCGTCGGGAGAATAAAAATCCAGCCGGTTGACCAGCCCAAAACGCTCACGTAGCGGCGAGGTCAGCGACCCGGCACGGGTCGTGGCCCCGACGAGCGTGAATTTCGGCAGATCCAGCTTGACCGTGCGCGTGGAAGGGCCCTGCCCGATGACGAGGTCGAGTTGGAAATCCTCCATGGCCGGGTAGAGGGCTTCCTCCACCGACGCCGGAAGCCGGTGAATCTCGTCGATGAACAGCACGTCATGTTCCTGGAGGTTGGTCAGAATCGCCGCCAGGTCGCCGGCATGGGTCAGCACCAGGCCGGACGTCGATCGGATCGCCACGCCCATTTCATGCGCGATGATGTGGGCGATGGTGGTTTTGCCCAGCCCCGGAGGGCCGTAGAAGATCGCATGGTCAAGGGCTTCACCGCGCTGCTTGGCGGCCTCGATGCAGACCCGCAGCGATTCCTTCATCCGTTCCTGTCCGATGTATTCGGACAGGGTTTGCGGCCGGAGGGTGGCCTCGACGCTGCGTTCCTCCTCTGTCAGTTGATTGGTGAGGATGCGATCGTCCGGCATGCTCATTCCGGAGCCTTCGGGGGAGGGGGCAATTTGCCGGGACGATCAATGGCGCCGGGCGGCAGCCCCGAGGGAAGATTGCCCGCGCAGTTCGGAGGACACTGCACGCCGCCTTGAGTCGGGTCCGGCATGCCCCCTTCTAACTTTGGAAGCTGACATTGCGTTCTGAGGCCGCCCTCTTCATTGCCACACAGGGAGGGCAGCTGTGAGCGGCCGATTTCGTCATAGCCCTGCGGGCAGGATCCGCACACAGACATCTGTCCTCGTCCCGGGGGATTACATTCGACCAACACGTGGTCGTCGTCCGGACAGATCTTGGAATCGGTCGTCCGTCCGGTCGTGACGTAGCCTTCCTCGCACTTTCCGCAGGTCATTCTGGGGGTCTTGGGTTTCTCGCCGCCTTCCTGGGCCAGTCCCGGGGACGGCAGCAGCCACAGCAGCGCGGCGAGCGCGATGAATCGGGCAATGCGCATGCGCCCTTGAGAGGTTCTCCGGCCGGTCCTATGCGAGATCTCCATGTTTCTCCCTTGCAAGTTCCTTGAATGCGTGCGTCATCATTTCCTTGATTCTGTCATGCGACCACCGGGTCATTGAGATTCTTCTTGTTTTTCCTTCCTGATCTCGATGGCCGGAAGTTTCGGGGGAGGCGGGAGGGTCCCCTGGCCCGGCGTCGGCAGATTGCCGACACAGTCGGGCGGGCATTGCCGACCCCCCTGGGTCGGATCAGGCAACCCACCCACCATATCCGGAACCTGGCACTGGGTTCTCAGGCCATTGTCCTCATTCCCGCAAAGGGCGGGCAGAAACGTCCGGCCGACCTCTCGGTATCCTTCGGGACAGGTGCCGCAGACCGCCATCTGGTTCTGGAACCCGATGGGCTTGCACTCCACGAGGGTTGTAGCCTCGCTCTGCAATTGCCCCTTGCAAAGCTCCGCCGTCGCATTGAAGTTAGCCCCCGGCGCAGATCCTGATTCAGGCGCCGCGACAGCGGTCTTGACGTAGCCTTCGGGGCACTTGCCGCATGTCATGAGAGGAACTTTGGGTGCCTCTTTCCCCTTGTCTTTCGGGTCCACGACTGTTTCACGCGGCACGAGAGTGCCCGGGAAGGTTGGTTCGACCTTGTCCTCCGAGAAGACCGCATCGGCCACGAGCAAAGGCGGGGCAAGCACGAACGTGCCGATCGCGAGCCAGTTCAAGAAGGACTTATTGCACAGAGTCTGCTTCAATTTACCCTCGTGCCAGGTCCTTCAACACCTCGCGGATCAATTCCTTCAGCGGCAGGGCGTCCGGCCTCGCCCCCCCCACCCGCGTGATCGCGTCTTTCACATCCGCTGCCTTATAGCCCAGGTTGACCAGGGCCGACAAGGCGTCGTCCTGAAGGCGGCCCGGCAGGCCGCTGGACGCCTGCGGAGTCTGGCTGGGAGTCAGGCGCAATCGCTCAACCTTGTCCTTGAGCTCGAGCGCGATGCGCGCGGCGGTTTTCTTTCCGATGCCGGGCACCGAGGAGAGTTTGTCCACGTCGCCGGCCTGGATGGCTGAAACGAGATCAGGCACGTTCAGTGCGGACAGCACGCTCAGCGCGAGTTTCGGTCCGATGCCGCTGATGCTGGTCAGCAGGATGAAGGAATCCTTTTCCAGTGTGGTGACAAAACCATAGAGTTGAATCGCGTCCTCGCGCAGATGCGTATAGACACTGAGTGATGCGGATTCGTTGATCTCCGGGAGTGCGTAGAAGGTGCTGAGAGGAATGAACACTTCGTACCCGACGCCGTGAACGTCAAGGGTCACGTGGGAGGGGGCTTTGAGAGCCAGCCGGCCTGTGAGGGCGGCAATCATGTCGTGACGTTAACCCGCGGCTGCGGCAACTTTTTCCATCACCTCGTCGGAAATGTCGAAATTCGCATGGACCTTCTGGACGTCGTCGTGCTCGTCAAGGATTTCCATCAGCTTGAGCATCTGCTCGGCGTTTTTCTCCTCGAGTCTGATCGAGTTCTGCGGGATAAACGTCACTTCGGCGAGCGCCGTGTCGATTTTCGCATCGGCCAGCGCCTTCTTCACGTTTTCAAAGTCGTGTGGATCGGTGATCACTTCGAATGACTTCGCGCCCGCCTTCACGTCTTCGGCACCGGCGTCCAGCGCGAGCGAAATCAATTGGTCTTCTTCGACTTTGCCCCGATCGACCGTCAGCAGCCCCTTCTTGTGAAATTGCCAGGAGACCGCGCCGGCTTCCGCCATGTTTCCCGCGCCCTTCGTGAGCAAATTGCGGATCTCGGCAACCGTGCGATTCCGGTTGTCCGATGTGATCTCGATCAGCATGGCCGTCCCGCCCGGGCCGTACCCTTCGAGAGCGAACTCTTCATACGTCACGCCCGGCAATTCGCCCGTGCCGCGCTGGACCGCTTTCTTGAGCGTATCGCCCGGCATGTTCGCTTCTTTGGCCTTGGAGATCGCCAGACGCAGCCGGGGATTGCCGTTCGGGTCGCCACCCGAGCGTGCCGCGATCGTCACCTCTCGGATGATGCGCGTGAAGATCTTGCCGCGCTTGGCGTCTTGCGAGGATTTGTGCCGTTTGATTGTCGCCCAGTGGCTATGGCCGCCCATGAACCGTGCTCACTTTCAGGAAAGATGGGATCGACAGAAACGCCTCATTTTATGCGGTGTGCCTAACACAGTGCAATAGGAGAGTCGGCGGACGAGCCGGGCTGCTTTCGCTCAAGCCAGAGCCGTTTTGGTCCGCCGTAAGCCTCGCCGTCGCTTGGCTGCGGAATTCCTCCCGTCCGGAGCGTTGCTCGAACGGGACTTCACACAGTCCTCGCCACCCGCTTTGGGCGGGCCGCTCGGGCTCGGCAATGTCCGGAACACAAAACGCCTCTGATGCCCGCTCAAGCAGCCGGCTCATCCTTTGGAAGGAGGCGGGGAAAGAAAAAGGTTCCTATCTTTTTCTTTCCCCATGCTGCGGCAAATTGTGTCCCGCCCTCTACCGCGATGGACGTCAAAACGTCCGCTCGGCCTTGGGTGTGCGAAGAAAGGGGACAGGATACCCGATGTTGCGCTTCGAGAATGGGCTACTGCGCGCGTTTCGCCGTGCGGACGGCGTCGAGGATGCTCCAGCCAGCGATTGCGAGCATGATCGTTGAGCCGACGAGAAATTGTGTTGTGTCAGCAGGGAGGGCGCGGGTCAGTACGAAATCAAACAGGCTTTGTGAGACGTCGGCGCTAAAGTCGGCGACCGAGACCGCAGCGAGAAACGCCGCGCCCTTCGCCCATTGGCGGCAATAGAATTGGCCAAGGCCCGGCATCACACCGGAGAGCACGCCGGCAAGCATGGGATTCTTCGGGTGGCCGGACCCCATCGTCTCCACCTATTCGGAATAAAACAGCAGTTGCAGGCCGACCAGCAGAATGCAGCCGGCCCAGGCCAGTTCCCATCGTAGAACATCGCTGCCGTTGCCCTTCGCAGCAGTCCGCATCGACACCAGTTTGCAGAAACCGGCGGCGACGGCCAACGTGCCCATAATGGCATGGTCTATCGCGATCTTGTGCGCCGAGGGATGGTCGCCATGATTGTGCAGGAAGAGCATCACCCCGCCGATGATGGCAAAGGCCGGGAACGGAATGGACCAGAATAGGTGACGCAACCGGCCCAGCCATCTGAGCCCTTCGATCGTTCCGACACTCAACAACAGCACGGCATAGGTCTTGTGTTGCAATATTTCCCAGTCTCTCCCAAAGAGGGTCTGGGCCAAATTCATGGAGCCGATCGGCCAGGCCTCGTGGTCGCTCCAAGTCAGCAAAAAACCACCGGCGCCCAACAGTGCGGCAGGGAGGAGAAAGCGGGACCAGGCCAGGAAACCGATTCCCAAGGCCCCCCAGAGTTCCGTCAAGCCGACCATGAGTATGAAGATGCCGGCCATATGGTGATTGAAATCCGAATACGCGATGCCCTCCGCGGACCCTTCCCAGTGAGGACCGGGGGCCCGCACATGCGAATTGCCGTGCGCATCGCCATGGCCGTTGGCGGTCTCATGTGACGCGCCTCCGAGCTGGGCACAGACCGGTCCGGCGATCACGATGAGCAGGATGATCGGCAAGAAAAAGGCCCATCCGGCTGGGATGGGCCTGCTGGAAAGGAATCTCTCAGGCATGCGCTACATGAACTTCATAAACTTGTCTTTGGCCTCGTCCATCACCTGTGCCGTGACCGTTGCCAGGCCGCGCTCCTTGGCGATCCGCTCAACCTCGCGCCGCGCCATGGGCCGGATGAAATCCGGGATGTTCTCCAGCCGCTGCTCCGCGTCCGGCGCCCAGCTAATCCCGTTCGAGTCGTTCTTGGAGTCGTCCATCACCTGCAACGTGATGGCGGCGTACCCATGCTTGCGGGCATAGGCCTCGACGCTGCTGCGGACCATCGGCTGCACGAATACGGGGAGTTTATCCAGTTTCTCTTTGGCATCGGGCGACCAGGTGAAACTGGACGCCGCGCCGGCTTTCATGTCGGTGGCCGTCAGGCCCATCTGGGCGACCATGGCCGAGAAGGGGCACCCGCCCGCCTTCGCTGGAGCTTCGGCGGGGTTCCCCGCCGGAGCCGACGAGGAAGCGTGCTTGTCCGCCGAAGCGTGAGCGGAGGCGGACTGGCCGGCCTGGATTTTTTCGTTCAGGTAGGCCGCCATCTGGCCGGAGCCGGCCTGCGCCTCGTCTTTCAACGTGCCGCGGGTCATCTCGAAGGGCTGCGCCGCCTCCGTGCGTCCGCCGAGCTGCACGCCCAGGGAACTGACCATCTGCGTTTCACCCGGGTTGGTCACCATCGAGAACTTGGCGGTGCAGGACGGACAGGTAAAGAACACGCCGAGCGAGCCTTCCGCGGGCTTTTCCACCTTCTGGAAGGTCATGTAGGTTTCGCAATTCAAACAAACGAACTTCATAAAGCCTCCGGTGGCAATAGGCTATAGGCGATGGGGGTGAAATTGCAATCTTTCTGTTTCCCTATGGCCCATAGCCTATGACCTATAGCCCTCCCGTTAAAGTTTCTGAGCCAAGACTTTTTTATAGTCCACAAGGGCAGTCACCCGCTCCGCAATTTCCTGGTACTTTTTGATGGTCGGGTAGGTGGCGTCGAGCAGCGGGGTGCCCTTATCGAAAGTCCTGGCCAGCGTCCGATCGAAGGGAATCCGGCCGAGCAGCGGCACGTTCAGCGCATCGCACAATGCCTGGGTGTCGCCTTCGAAGAGTTCCGATTCGACACCGCAGGACGGGCACCGGTATTCGCTCATGTTTTCGATCATGCCGAGGACCTTGATGCCCATGTCGCGCGCGTAGGTGACCGACTTCTGCACGACATCCGATGCGACTTCCGACGGGGTGGTCACGACAAGGGCGCCGGCCAGGTCCGGAATGAAGCCCGCAATCACGGGCGGTTTATCGGCAGCGGCGCCGGGCGGCAAATCAGCCAGGAGATAATCCAACTCGCCCCAGGCGACGTCGGCCAGGAACTCCCGAATCACGTTCATTTCCATCAGGCCCAGCCAGACCGGGCTGACGTCCATCGGGCCTTTCCAGCGGACCGGCGAGGCATCGCCCAGAAAGAAATCCATCGAGGCGACTTTCATGCCCAGCGGACCGACCGGCGGAGTGGCGCCGCTCGGAGTCATGATCAGGGATTGACCATGCATCCCCAGCATGCGCGGCACGCAGGGGCCGTTCAGGTCGACATCCAGCACGCCGACCTTGTTGCCAAGGCGAGCCAGCGCGAGGGCCAGGTTCACGGTCGTCATGCTCTTGCCGACGCCGCCCTTGCCGCTCATGACCACGAGCTTGTGCTTGACCCCGGCCATACGGGTCTGAACCTGTTTCATCTGCTCGGTAATCTGCTGGACGACCTTGGCGTCGTCGCTGTACTGCAGCTTCCCGAGAATCGTTTTGAGATCTTTGTCGGCCATCAGTGACGCCCCTATTTTCTGAGCAACCGTAACACAGCGTTTTCAGAGCAGTCAAACCACTCAAATAGAATACTGGAACGTCGGCCGCGCGCCCACCGCCTGCGCCAGCACGCCCTTCCGTTTCAGTTCTTCGATGATCTGCCTCGCGGCCTCGTCGAAGTTCTTAGGTCCGGCAAACTGGAGATCGGTATTCGGCGGCGGTTCTTCCTGCGATTTGCTCATGTGGACGGCAATGACCGGCGCCGGATTGACCAGTGTCCGAATGGAGGGCAGGGCCTGCCGGTAGGATTGCCCGAACGGATTGGTCGTCGAGATGACGATGAGGCCCGTATCAATGAGGAGACGGGCGACCTCGCCGTAGCGGCGGGCTATTTCCGTGGTGTCGGCCTCACCCAGGTCGGCGTCGAGGCCTCGCCTGAGGTTTTCCCCATCCAGTAGATAGGCATGGCGGCCTTCCGCCACCAGAAGCGATTCCAATTTGCGGGCCAGGAAGGACTTCCCCGTGTGCTCGCCCCCGGTGAGCAGCACGATGGCGGCGCGGTGGCCATAGTATTGTGCCCGGGCTTCGGCGCCGACTTCGCCCTTGACCCAGGCAAAGTCACGCCTGCGCGCCTCGTCACGAAGAAATTCCTGTTCGTCCCGGACCAGCTCCGTGATGATGCCGCCGCCGGCGATGTCGTACTCGTCGACGATCACGAACCGGCCGGTGGCTTCGAACGATGAGGACAGGTCGAAGGAGATAGGCGCCTTGGTCCTGAACGTGACTTCGGCCACCTGGTTTCTGCCGACGATAGCTCCCCCTTGCTGAAGGGCCAAATCTGACGCGTCCACAATCCGGTGAATGATGGCCACCTGGCAGTCCACCTCCCGCGTCGCCAGCCGGAGCGTATATTTCCGTCCCTGCTCCAGGGGGCGCCGCCCCAGCCAGAACAGATTGGCGCGAAAGGCGGTGGAGACGAGGGGGAGTTCGTCCTGGCGCGAAGCGATTTCTCCACGCTCGATGAAGATTTGCTCATCCAGCGTGACACCGACCGATTGGCCCGCGTGCGCCTCGATCGGCGACGGCTCGATATTAAAGGCTTCAATCGTTTGCACGACGGCGGCCTTGTTCGATGGCGAGAAGACCAGGCGGTCGCCGACCTTGACGCGGCCAGCCGTGATGCGTCCGGCGATGATCCGGCGCGCGTCGAATTTGTAGACGTCCTGCACCGGAAAGCGCAATGCCAGCTCGGTGCGGGCCGTTTCTTTCTTGAACAGGCCCAGCGCATCCAACACGGTCGGGCCCTTGTACCAGGGCATGCGCTTGCTGCGCGTCGCGATGTTCTCGCCGAACTTCGCGCTGACGGGGATGACCTGCGCGGGAATCACTTTGAATTGGCCGAGGAACTCGCGGTATTCCTTTTCGATGCCCGAAAAGACGTCCTGCCGGTAGCCGACCAGGTCCATTTTATTGACGACCACCGCGACCTGCTTCACGCCCAGCATGGACAGGAGATAGCCGTGCTTCTTGGACTGCTCCTTCACGCCCTCCAGCGCGTCGATCAACAGCAGCGCCGCTTCGGCGCGCGCCGCGCCCGACACCATGTTCTTGAGAAATTCCTTGTGGCCCGGCGCATCGATGATGATGTACTGCCGGCTGTTCCAGATGAAGAACGTGCGGGCCGTATCAATGGTGATGCCCTGTTCCTGTTCCTCCAGGAACGCGTCGAACAGGAACGCATACTCGAACTCCTTGCCCTGCTGACGGCAAATTGCCTGCACCTTCTCGATCTTGCCATCGGGCAGCGATCCCGTATCGGCGTACAGCCGACCCAGCAGCGTGGACTTGCCATGGTCCACATGGCCGACGATGACGATCTGCATCGTCTCGTTCGGTTTCGTTATGGTGGCTGCCTGCGTCTTCGTCGTCATAACGTTCCCAGGATGCTGAAAATGCCCTGCTACTTTTTATTCCCCATCCCTTTAACGGCTCGCCATCCGCGCATCACGCGCGGTTACCTTGGCGAGCCGTGACTCTTTATCTTCTTGAAGCTGCGGCTCGGTCTGCCTTCGACTGCGCGCATCCCTAAGCTTGTGTCCCAAGGTGAGGGGAAAGGCGTGGAACCTTTTCCCTCACCTTATCATTCCCCTTTAGAGGGATGGCCTGGATGATCCAACCTGCGCGCGTCCAGCGAGCACCTTCTGAGTGTGCGCGCTGCGCGAGCACAGGATCACCGGGCCATCCCTTTTCCTCATCGAACGCGCTCTGCGAACACAGAGCCGATCTCTATCCCTGCCATTTCCTTCCTCACATGTACCCGTCTTTGCGTAAGAGCTCCATCCCGCGCCCTTCGTCCTGCGCCCGCCCGGCCCGCTCTGCGATGTTCGTATGGCGCAGTTCCTCGATGATGTCATCCACGGTCTTGGCCGTGGACTTGATCGGAAAGGTGCAGGGTGCGCAGCCCAGGCTGCGGTATCTCGTCCCCTCGCCCTTGTCGAGATAGAGATCGATGAAGGGAATGCTCTCGAGCCTGATGTATTCCCAGATGTTAATCTCCGTCCAGTCCAGCAAGGGGTGGATGCGAATGTGCGTTCCCGGAGGAAAGGCGGTCTTGAACTGATCCCATAATTCGGGCGGCTGGTCGCGGAAATCCCAGTCCCCATGCTTATCGCGCGGCGAGAAGTACCGCTCCTTCGCGCGTGTCCCTTCCTCGTCGGCGCGGACGCCGAGAATGATGCCGGTGTAGCCCTTTTCGGCAACGAGGTTTTTCAACCCCATGGTCTTGAGGGCCGTGCAGCACTCGACGCGGCCCAGCGTATGGTTCATGCCCGTCGCCAGCGCCTCCTTATTCTGGCCGACGACGAGATTCAGCCGCCATTCAGCGGCCAGCCGGTCCCGATACTCGATCATGGCCGGAATCTTATAGCTGGTATCCACGTGCAGCAGCGGAAACGGTACGTGGCCGAAGAAGGCCTTTCGCGCAAGCCAGAGCAGCACCGTTGAATCCTTGCCCATGGACCAGAGCATGGCCAGGTTGTCGAAGTTCTTGTAGGCCTCTCGCAAAATATAGACGCTCTGGTCTTCCAATTGCCGAAGGTGCTTCATACGACCGGCACCTCCGTGGCCAAGTCGGACAGTTTCTTGGCCGCGGCTCCCGAATCCAGCGCCTGCTGTGCCAGCTTCGCACCGTCCAATACGGTCGTCGCTTTGCCCGAGGCGTAGAGCAACAGGGCCGCATTCAACAGCACCCAATCGCGCTGCCCGCCGCGAACCTGGTTGAGCAGGATCTTCCGCAGCAGATCCGCCTCTTTGTCGATTTGCCCGGGAGGATACCCCGCCATCGGCTGATGGGTCCCGAGCGGCAGGCCTGCGTCCTTGGGATGCAGCGTCAGCGGCGTGATGCGGTCGCCGCGCAGCTCCAGCACTTTGGTCGCAGCAGCGATCGACAGTTCCGGACTGCCTTCCACGCCGCGGAGGATCAGGGCCTGCTGGCAGCCGAGCATGGCGAGGGCCTCCGCCGTCTTCTCGAAATACGGGGGATGGGTCAGGCCGACCAATTGAGCCTTGGCGCGGGCCGGATTGAGCATCCGTGCCACCGGATGAAACAGGTTTCGGACACCGAGCTCAAGTCGCAGGTCGAGGAACTTGGCGATCGGCGGATGGTAGAGCGCGATATCGAGGTACGCGAAGCCTTTGGCCGCGAGCTCATCGGCCGCCTGTTTCGGGGCCAGTTCGGTCGCGATGCCGAGCCTGGTTAAGACGCCCGCCGGGCCGGGCCGGTTCGGAATGATGTCATGGCCGTGCATGAGAATCGCCGCTCCACCAGCCGCCGCGACCACGGCAGCCCCGATCGACGCGTGAAACGTGTCCTGTTTGCCCGCATAGACCGGCAGGTCCACCAGCGCCAGTCCGGACGAGACCGGCAGCGGCGGGACATACTGGCGCGCCGCGGACGTGAACGCAGCCAGTTCCGTGACCGACTCCATTTTGAAACGCATGGCCAGCAGGAACGCGCCGGTCTGGGCCGGTGTCGCCCTCCCCTCGATCAGCAGGCGCATCGCCTGCTTGGCCTCTTCCCAGGTGAGGTCTTTCGAGGCCTTCTGGCCCGCACCAATTTTCGCAATGAGTTCTTGCATCGACAGTGCCATGGCGTTGTTACTTATGGAGCCCGCACTCGGTCTTGGCGGAGTTTTTCCACCGGCCAGAACGGGGATCCTCACCCGGCATCACCGGCGCGGTGCAGTGGGTGCAGCCGATGCTGGGATAGTGGCGGTCGTGGAGTTCGTTGTAGGGCACCTCATGCACCTTGATATAGGCCCACACGTCTTCCGATTTCCATGTCGCCAGCGGATTGAATTTCACCAGATTGAACTTCTGATCCCATTCGACGAATGCCGCGTTTGCGCGGGTCGGGGCCTGGTCTCTCCGGATGCCGGTGATCCACGCCGCGTAGCCGTTCAGCACACGCGCGAGCGGTTCAATCTTCCGCAACTGGCAGCATTGGTCGGGGTTGCGCGACCACAGGGCCTCGCCATGCTGGGCCGCCTGCTGTTCGGGCGTCAGGAGCGATTTGACCTGGATGACCTGCTCCGATGTCAGCCCGTACTTTGCGATCAGGCGGTCCTTCACCCCGTGCGTTTCCTGGAACAGAAAATCCGTGTCCAGATAAAACAGTTTCGTGCGCGGATTGATCTTTTGGATCATGTCCACGAGCACGACATCCTCCGCGCCGAAGCTGCAGGCCAGAATAATGTCCGGCCCATACTGCCCCAGCGCGTACGCCAGCACATCCTGCGGCTGCTTCGACTCAAATGACGTGTTCAGCGCCTTGAGCGACTCGTCCGTCGGCCGTGCCTTCTGTTGAACCTGGCTTGTCACGCTTCCTAGCCTTCCACCTTTTCCACCAGAACCTTGAAGTGGGCCTTCTCCGCCTCCAGTGGTTCTTCCAGCAGAATCTTGTGTCCATCGTTCCGGAGGCTCATCGGCACGTTCTTGATCGGCTCGCCGGCGTCCAGCCAAACCTCCAACTGCTCGCCGGCATCCATCATTTCGAGTTTCAGCTTGGTCTTCACGTAGTTCAGCGGGCAGGCCACGCCGCGCAGATCGTATACGGGTGCGCCGGTCGTCGCCGGCGTCGCAGACTCTGCCGGCGTCGCAGACTCTGATTGCGCCGCGGCCGGTTTCGCCGCCGTCGCCGGAGCGGACTTCGGGGGCTCGGCGGACGGCTCGGCCGACTTCAATTTGAGATCCTTGCCGACCTCGTCGATGGCCGTCTTGCAGATCTGGACGAACCCGCGCGCGAAGTCCATCTTGGTCCGGGCGAACTCCTGCGTCGTGTCCTTGGGTCCGAGGTCGCCGAACTGCACGGAGAGGTCGAGGTACGATGCAGGCACTACGCCCTTGGCGGCAATACGCTGCTCGAACTCGCTGAACGTGTCCGCGTCCGTGGAGGGATCAAGCCCCTCGGTGACCAGCAAGGCCTTCGCCGCCGCCAGGACCGCGCGGTAGGCCTTGTTCACGGAGACGGAATATTGATGCTTCTCCAGCAGCAGCTTGCCCTGATAGATCTCCTGCTCCGCCTCCAGGATCCGGTCGCCCATCATCTCCAGGGCTCCGCCGGCGCACTCGCCCGGACCGAGGTCCTCGGTGATGAAGGGGTCATCGCCTTCCCAATCGTAATAGAAGGTGGGATCC
Source organism: Nitrospiraceae bacterium (assembly GCA_036397655.1). Lineage (GTDB taxonomy): Bacteria > Nitrospirota > Nitrospiria > Nitrospirales > Nitrospiraceae > 2-02-FULL-62-14. The sequence goes on from DASWIN010000106.1 coordinate 24,221, forward strand.
TCCTCGAAGGTCGGCGCGATCGTATAGGGAATCAACTCCTCTTTCAGCGCCGCCTTGCCCGCCCGGTCGATGAAGGCCGGCAGGTTCTCGCCGGTCTTGCGATCGCGGCGGTAGACCTCGATCAGGTGCGAGATTGCTTCCGGCACCCTCCGCGCCGGCAGCTTGACCGTCATCTGGCCGATCTTTGCCGTGCCGTTCACGCGCCCGCCGAGATGCAACTCGTAGTAGGGGGCCACGCGCTCCCCCATGCGCTTGCCCACGCCATGGAGGCCGATCGTCGCGATATGGTGCTGCGCGCAGGCATTGTGGCATCCGCTGATCTTGACGCTCACGTCCCTCAGGTCTTCCGGCACGCGGCCCGGAGGGAATACTTCCGCCATCGCACGCGCCACGCCTTTGGACGACGTGATGCCCAATCCGCACGTATCGGTACCCGGGCAGGCGATGATGTCCTCGACCAATTCTGCGCCGGGGTCGGCCAGCGAAGCCGCCACGAGACCATCGTAAAACTCACGCACCTTCGTGTCCGGCACCCAGCGGACAATTAGGTTCTGGTTGATCGTGGTTCTGAGGTTTCCGTTGGAATAACGCTCGGCCAGATCGGCGACCATGAACATCTGTTGCGACGTGAGGTCGCCCATCGGAAGTTTGATCACGACCGCCGCATAGCCGGGCTGCTTCTGCGGAACGACATTCGTCCTGGTCCACATCTGAAGCGGCGTCTCGTGGCCGATGGAACCGTGCCCGTTCCCGGATCCGTTGCCGCCGTTCGGCTTCGCCGAAGCCGGCATGATGAGGGGGACAGGGTCGTCCTGATGCGTCAGCAGCTTGATCGGGGCATGGTCGTGGCGCGCGTAGCCCATCCCCGCGTAGGCCTCTTCCCACCGGCGCTTGAATTCCTCGAAGCCCAGCTTCTCGATGACGAACTTCATCCGTGCCTTGTGGCGGTTCTTGCGGTTGCCGAGCGTGTCAAAGACCTTGATCACGGCTTCAATCGTCGGGATCAATTCGTTCACCGGCACGAAGTCGCGCAGCACCTGGGCGATGCGCGGGGCCGACCCTAGCCCTCCGCCCACCGCCATGCGGAAGCCGATCGCCCCGTCGTCGCGGGTGGCGGCGAGCAGGCCGATATCGTGGATCGGCGTGAGCGCGCAGTCGTGGCGGCAGCCGGAGAAGGCGATCTTGAACTTGCGCGGCAGGCTCTGATTCAGCGGATTGCGCAGCAAGTGCAACGCGACGGTCTTGGCGTAGGGCGTCACGTCGAAGACTTCGCCCCGGCAAATGCCGGCCAGGTGGCACGCGGTCACGTTCCGCACGGTGTTGGCGCAGGCCTCGCGGGTGGTGATCCCCACTTCAGCCAGGCCGCGCATGATGGTCCCCACATCTTTTAAGGGAGCGAAGTGGAGCTGGATGTCCTGCCGGGTGGTGACGTGCCCGACCCCGGTGGCGTAGGTATCGGCCAACTCGCCGATCCGTCGCAACTGGTTGGCCGTGAGCCCACCGAAGGGAATCTTGATCCGGACCATATTCACGCCCGGCTGGCGCTGGCCATAGATGCCATGTTGCAGGCGGAAGGGCTTGAAGATATCGACCGACAGGTCGCCAGCCAGCATTTTCCGCGCCTCCTCCTCGAACACCTCGATCTCCTCGAGGATGTGCCGGGGAATCGGCGTGGTCTTGATATCAATAGGATGCGTGGCGTTTGGGGGAGTCATGGTCGGCCTCTTAAATGTGGTACATGAGCGTACGTTCCTGCTCAAGTTGCTGCTGGCGTTCGGCCAGGTCTTTCAGGGTGACGGTGCCGAGCACGCCCAGTTCGGCCTGATGCACCCTTTCCCAGACATTCGCCAGCAGCGCGTCGGGTTTCAACTGGCCCCGAAGCCGACGCGTGGCAGACCCTCGCGGCGTGCCGGGCGACAGGGGACCGTCGAGCCCTTCGACAATCTCAGCCAGCGAGATGTCGGCCGGGTTCTTGCCGAGTGTATAGCCGCCCATCGCTCCTCGCACACTGTCGACAATCCCCGCGTTCTTCATCGCGTGCAGGACCTGCTCGAGGAATCGTAGCGGAATTGCCTGTCGTTTTGCGATCGCCCTCGCCTGGACAGGGGCGGCACCATTTTGCAGGGCCAGATCCAAGGCCGCCATGATCCCGTACGTGGCTTTTAATGAGACTCTCATTGATTTCCTACTATTCCGATAGGAAATAAATATCGTGGTCTGTTATACAAATTTCATGGTCCGTCTGTCAAGGCTTTCACTGTTTGGAGGAGCCCGGTAAACAGGAGCCTAAAAAGCTCAGCCAGGAGCTTGCGACCAGGGTACCTTTTCAAGAATTCTTGATCCCTGCCGGGAGTTGAGGGGGGGGTCATGCGAAGACATCAGGATCGCTACTGATGTACAGGGACGGACACCTTGTGTGCTGAGAAAGTGCAGCAGATTGGCTTCAGGCATCTTCAAGAAAAATAATTTTATTTCCGCATGCACACCAAAAATTGTGTTGTGTCGGAACCAAGCCCGACAGGTGGTGTGAAACGCATGGCATTCAGGTTGCACTCCCGACATCACCGGTTGTCACGCGATTGACAACCACGAGACCTTGGTAGATACTCCGCACCTTCTTTTTAGGAACAGACGCGCGCATGCGATCGTTAGCCTTCAGTGTGCTCCTGCTCAGCAGCGACCAGGAACTCCATGACAAAATCCAACACACGCTCGAGGGTCTCAGGCTCACCGTGGCCAGGGATGTGGCCGCCATTCCGCGTGCCGCGCTGAAGCAGGGATTTGACGCGGTGCTGATTGAGGCTCGGCGCGGCGCCCTCCATGAGTTTACCGAGATGTCGCAGCTGGTTGAGCCCTCGCGTGCCATGATTGTGATGGGGTCGCGCAGCGTACTGGCTCGCTCGGCTGAAATTCTGCAGGCCATGATGAGCGGGCCCGGCCGTTTGTTCACGCGCTCCCGGCAGAATGTTGTGCTCGAGGAGATCATCGAATCCAAGCTGGGGGAATTCGTCAAGGGGATGCGCAACGGGTCCGCGCGCAACCTCCATCCGATGCTGATTTCGGCGGTCGAACGCCCGCTCATCGCGCATGCGTTGAAGGAAACCAACGGCAACCAGATCCAGGCCGCTCATCTATTGGGGATGAACCGGAATACCCTGCGAAAAAAAATCACCGAGCTCAAGATTCCGGTCAAACGGCACAAGGCGGCCACGACCGGCTTGGCCTGATGAAGTGCGCTCCGCTTCCCGCCCGCATTCGAAAACTCTCCATTATTTCCGCGATCTTAGCTGGTTGCCGTTCTTGACAACCCGGACGAGCCTGGATTAGCATGACCGCGGACGATAGGCGCGTAGCTCAGGGGGAGAGCGCTACCTTGACACGGTAGAGGTCGACGGTTCAAGACCGTCCGCGCCTACCATTTCCCGCAAGGCATCGACCGCCGATGCCTTTTCTTTTTTTTGGAAGCGAAATGGGCACACTCAACATTCAGGTGACCCTCCCGGACGGGAGCCGCAAGCCTGTGCCGGCCGGCAGCACGGCGGTCGATGCGCTGGGGGGCAAGTCTTTGAAGAAGGATATCCTTGCCGTCAAGGTCAACGGGGTCGCGAGGGATTTGTCCACCGTGCTGACGGCCGACGCGTCGCTGGAACCGATCACGTTCGATTCGGCAGACGGAAAGGACGTGTACCGTCACACCAGCACCCATATCATGGCCCAGGCCGTGAAGGAACTGTTCCCCTCGGCCCAGCTGACGATCGGTCCGGCGATCGACGAGGGGTTTTACTACGACTTCGCGTTCGACCGCCCGTTCACGCCTGACGATTTGGAAAAGATCGAGGCCCGTGCGCTCGAGATCATCAAGCGCAACCTGCCGATCGCGCGGATGGAGATGCCGCGCGCCGAGGCGGTCCGGCTCAGCAAAGAACGGGGCGAAGCCTATAAGGCGGAAATTATCGACACAATGATTCAGGACCCGGTGATCTCGCTCTACCGGCAGGGTGACTTTATCGACGTCTGCGAAGGGCCGCATCTTCCGAGCACGGGGTACGTCGGGGCGTTCAAGCTGCTGTCGAGCGCGGGCGCCTACTGGCGCGGCGATGAACGCAACCCGATGCTGCAGCGGATCTATGGAACGTCGTTCCCCACGAAGGACGCGCTCAAGACGCACCTGGACAAACTGGAGGAGATCAAGCGCCGCGACCATCGCAAACTGGGGAAGGAACTCGACCTCATCTCCATTCAGGACGAAATCGGCCCCGGTCTTGTGCTCTGGCATCCAAAAGGCGCGCTGGTCAGGCTCCTGATCGAGAATTTCTGGCGCGAGCAGCATCTGAAGGCAGGCTACGAGCTGGTTTACTCGCCGCACGTGGCGCGTCTCGATCTGTGGAAGACCAGCGGCCATGTGGACTACTACCGCGACAATATGTTCGCGACCATGAAGGTGGAAAACAGCGAGTACCAGCTCAAGCCGATGAACTGTCCCTTCCACATCATGATCTACAAGTCCCACCTGCGCAGCTACCGCGACCTGCCCATCCGCTACGGCGAGCTCGGCACCGTGTACCGGTACGAGCGCACCGGCGTGCTGCACGGCCTTCTGCGCGTGCGCGGGTTCACGCAGGATGATGCCCACCTGTTCTGCCGGCCGGACCAGATCGAGTCCGAAGTCAGCCGCGTGCTGGACTTCACCTTCTTCATCCTGCGCACGTTCGGATTCTCAGAATTCGAAGTCTATGTCTCGACCAAGCCGGAGAAGGCCGTGGGAGCGGCGGAGAAGTGGGTCCAGGCCACCCGCGCACTGGAAGCGGCGCTCAAGAGCCGCGGCGTGGCCTATCAGATCGACCCGGGCGAAGGCGTCTTCTACGGGCCCAAGATCGACATCAAGATCAAGGATGTCCTGGGTCGGTCCTGGCAGTGTTCGACCGTCCAGGTGGATTTCAACAACCCGGAACGGTTTGACCTAGCCTATACGGGTGAAGACGGGAAGCCGCACCAGCCGATCATGATCCACCGGGCGCTGATGGGTTCGATCGAACGGTTTTTCGGGATCCTCGTCGAGCACTATGCGGGGGCGTTTCCCACGTGGCTGGCGCCGGTGCAGGCGATCGTCCTGTGCATTACCGACAAGCAGCAGGCCTACGCGGAGACGGTGGCGTCGCAGTTGCGGGCGGCCGGATTCCGGGCCGAGGCCGACTTGCGGAATGAAAAGATTGGGTTCAAAATCCGGGAGGCGGAAAAGGCCAAGATTCCGTTCATGCTCGTGGTCGGTGACCGTGAAATGCAGGGCGACACCGTGTCGGTGCGTGGACGGAGCAAGGCGGACTTGGGTAGTATGCCGGTGCCGGCTGTGCTGGAGTTGTTGAGGAAGGACACCGTACAAGCGGTGTTGGCGTCATAAATCCGTAACCAAGAGGTGGCGTATCGTTAAACTCAGAGTGAATCGGGAAATCCGGATTCCGCAGATCCGCGTGATTGGGCCGGAAGGCGAGCAGTTGGGGATCATGCCGACCCCTGATGCGTTCCGAAGGGCCCAGGAAGGTGGCTACGATTTGGTGGAAGTGGCGCCGACCTCCCAACCGCCGGTTTGCCGGATCATGGATTACGGGAAGTACAAGTATGAACTCCAGAAAAAGGAGCACCAGAGCCGACGGCATCAGAAGTCCACAAGCGTCAAGGAAATCAAACTGCGGCCGAGGACGGACAAGCATGATTTGGAGATCAAGGTTCGGCAGATCAAGGGATTCCTGGCCGACGGCAACAAGACGAAGGTTACCCTGACCTTCCGGGGGCGCGAAATGGCCAATCAGGAAATGGGCCGGTCGGTCATGAGCAGCGTGATCGCGGAGCTGACACCAGTGGGAACAATCGAGTACGCGCCTCGCATGGAGGGCCGGAACCTGATCATGGTGGTCGCTCCCAAGAGTTGAACGAAGCAGAAAGGATGAGGGCAATGCCAAAAATGAAGACGCACAGCGGGGTGAAGAAACGGTTTCAGCGGACGGGCAGCGGGAAGGTCGCGCGGCGAAAGGCCGGGCGACGGCATCTGCTGACCAGCAAGGCCAGCAACCGCAAGCGGCGGCTGTCCGGCAGCGTCATCGTGGACCGGTCCATGACCATGGCGATAAAACGGCTCACGCCGTATAACTAACAGCACGGCTTGCAGCGGGTAGCTCCGGGACCCGCGCGGCCGGCTGTCAACGATCAGCTAACCAAGGAGAAGACATGCCACGCGCAAAAGGCGGTTTTAAGACCAGGCGTCGACACAAGAAACGGCTCAAGCTGGCGAAGGGCCAGTATGGCGCCAAGAGCAAACTGTTTCGGACCGCGACCGAGTCGGTGGACAAGGGCCAGGCCTATGCCTATACCGGCCGGCGGCTTCGCAAGCGGGATTTTCGCAGCCTCTGGGTGGCGCGGATCAACGCGGCGGTGCGCCAGCACGGGCTGACCTACAGCCGGTTCATCGATGCGCTCAAGAAAGCCCATGTGACGCTGGACCGGAAGGTCCTCTCGGAGATGGCAATCCACGATCCGGCGGGGTTCGATAAGCTGGCCGCGATGGCCAAGCAGGGCGCCGCTCCCGCGGCGGGGTAATCCGTCATCAGTCAGCGGTCATTGGTCAACGGTTGGGAAAGGATGCAACCAATGACCAATGACTGTTGACCAGTGACATTATTTTTCTCGTTCGGCCAGCGGATCCACTTCCAACTCGAAGACCACACAGGGCATTCCGATTTGCCAGTGCTCCAACACTTCCGGGTGCAGCTCTCCGATCAGTCCGACCGGGCGTCCGTCTAAGAGGATCCGTCCGGCTCGTCCCTCCAGAAACGACGGATGCGCCACCGGTTCCAGCTGGTACGCATAGTCCAGATAAAACAGCAGCAGATCCAGGCACGAGTGAACCTCGGAGAAGTGTGCGCCGGCGTGGGCGATCAGCCCGCCCAAGGCCATCACCGTGCGCGCGCCCTGCGCATCGGACGGATCGGGGACGGCAATCTCACCGACCTCGAACACCCGGTGCGGATAGAACACGCGCGTCGACGTCGATTCTACGCGAAGCAGCGACGGCGTGATCCACTGCCGTAAACAAGCGAAGCTCTGCGACATGGCATTATCGACCTCGACGAGCCGGCTCCACGGGGTATGGCCCAGACGCATGCGGTCGCACAGGTCCTGTCGGGAAGCCAGAATGTTCGAAATGATCTCCTGAAAACCAAGCCCGATCATCAAGTCCCGGATCCGATCCGACACCTGCTCCACCCGCGAGAGGCCACCCACCGTAAACTGGGAGGGCATGACCGCCGTAAACTGGCCGTAGCCCCGGCTGATCGCCACATCCTCGATGGCATCCACCGCGTGCATCAGATCGTTCCGGTACGGCGGCAGTTTGACGATGACCGTGTCGCGGGACGGCTTGACGCGGTAGCCGTAGGCCGTCAGCGCGCGCGCGATGGACGTGGCCCCGAACGACTGCCCCAGCGCGGCCTCGATGGTTTTCACCGGGATGGGACGGGGTTGCGAAAAATCCAACGGCGTGCGCACGGTTTTCCCCAACGCTGTGGCCGAGGGATAGACGACCTCAACCGGTTCGATGACGGCGCCACGGTCGGCCAGGTTGGCGGCCAGGATGTTGAGCGTCAGGACAACCATGAGCAGATCGGTCCCCGTGACTTCCACAAACAGTTCGGCGTCGCCGGCCCGGACTTCGCCGATCTCACGGCTGTTGATCACCGGCGGCAATGAGAGCACCTGGCCGTCCGCGTCCCGCAACAACGGCACGCGGTCGTGGCCGGCCACAATCGGGCCGTATTCCACGCCTTTCGGGTGGACCGAAAGGATCTCGCGCAGCGACATCGGTTCGTCGAATCCCAGCGGCGTGAACTTGGCCTCATCCGGTTTCACGAGCGTATAGGTCACCGGGAAGACAATCCCGGACAGCCGGTAAAGCCCGATGGACACGGTGCGGCGCTTCCGACCGAAAATGTCGGCCAGTTTCTCCTGCATCTGGATCAACTGGGTGAGCCCGTCACCGGTCACGCGGTAGCCGACGGCGGTGCAGGCGGCGATGTATGGACGGATCGGCTCCAGGCCGGGCGAGACCAGCAGGCGTTTCGTCGGACGCTTCGCCTTGAAGAAGGGGTAGGCTGAACTCTTGCCGGCGAGCGCGATCCGGATCTGGCGCGCGATCCCCTCGCAGGACCAGAGGTCCGGGCGATTGCTATCTTGTAATTCGATCCGTAATTCGCCAGTGGCGTCGTCGTGGTCTTTCAGCTCGCCCTTGACCAGCGGGAGCCAGGATTCCACCCGCTCGGCCGTGACCGGCCCCTGGCCGAGGAGTTGCGAAAAATCGTTCAGGTTGATGGAGATCGTCGGCATATTCTTGTGCGATGGTTTGTTTCGTTGTTCTGGTTTGTTTGGTTAAAACCAGATGAACCAGACAAACCAGGCGAACCGTTCTAAAACTTTCCTCTCGTCGTGCGGATCATGTCCAGGTCGCCGGTAAACAGCTCGCGGATATCGTGGATGCCCAGGGCGACCATGGCCATGCGGTCCAATCCGAGCCCCCAGGCGATCACCGGAACATCCACGCCGAGCGGCTTGGCCACCTCGGGTCGGAACAGACCGGCCCCACCCAGCTCCATCCAGCCCAGTCGTCGATGCTGCACGTGGAGCTCCACGGAGGGTTCGGTGAAGGGAAAATAGGCCGGCAGGAATTTGATCTCCTTCGCCTGGGCGACCTCGCGTGCGAACAGTTCGAGCAGCCCCAGGAGGGTCCGGAAATTGATATCCTGGCCCAGGACGATCCCCTCGACCTGGAAGAAATCCGTCGCGTGGGTCGCGTCCACCTGGTCGTAGCGAAAACAGCGCGCAATCGAAAAATACTTCCCCGGAACGTTCGGCTTCGACGCCAGCGTGTGGGCCGACACGGCGGTGCCCTGGCTTCTCAGGACCAGCCGCCGCGCGCGCTCTTCGTTGAAGTCGTAGCCCCAGCCGGTGGAGCCGGTGTCGCCGCCATCACGATGCGCTGCCGCCACGCGCGAGAAGAACGGTTCGGCAATCTCAGGCGCATGCGTCGGGTCCTTGACGAAATAGACGTCGTGGATGTCCCGCGCCGGATGGAACTGCGGCATGTAGAGGGCATCCATGTTCCAGAATTCTGTTTCGATCAGCGATCCGCGCATTTCCAGGAATCCCATGCTGACCAGCTTGGTTTTCACGCGATCGAGGAATTCGCGGTAGGGATGGCGTTTGCCGGCTGCGATGCGGGGCGCCCGCAGGCTGATCGTGTATTTCCGGAACCGCTTTGTCCGCCAGCTGCCGTCCTTCAACAGTTCCGGAGACAGCTGCGACACTTCGTCGGCAACGCCTTGCTGGACGAGCGTGTCCGCGGCGTTTTGACCGTCCGGTGTCAGGGCATAGGCCCGCTCGACGTGGTCGTCGACGCGGAACGGCTCGTTGGCATTTCCCCGCTTGACCGCATACTGCTGGATGACACGGCGCATCGGTTCCTGGAAGGCCTGCAGGTCTCGGGGCGTGCCATGCAGTTGTTTCAGCAGTTCGCGAAGCGCTTCGGTCGTGGGGCTCGCCGCCCCTGTGGATTCGACATGCCCGCCCGCCACGATCCGGATCGCGCCTTCTTTTTTCAGGCACCCAACGGCACCGCTGACCTCGGTCGGTTCAAGCCCCTCCTGGGATTGAATATCCTGAATCGTCAGCCGCTTGCCGGTCTGGCTCGCCTTGCGGACGGTCGAAAGGATGCGCTCGATCGGCGCATATTTCTCAAAATAGTGGGCGCCGATTTTGGTCAGGGAGACGATGGGTGTGGTTTTTTCAGACGCTACGCTTATAAGCGATTTGGCCAGCAGCCACTCGACCGCCATGCTGAGTTGAGACGGTTCGAGTGCGGCCGATTGCTCAAGAAGCTGTTCCTTGAGCGGTCCGCGGCCCGGTGCCTCGCGGAGGGCGAGGAGAACCTTGATCTCGAGAGGATGGAGGCTGCTGATAAGGGAAGAGGTGTCCACCGTTAACGTCTGGCCGGGGCAGTGCCGGGAGCCCGGCCGGTCTTGGGAAGCGATTGTCCGGCCTGCCGCATGGCCTTGATCGTCGCACCGTAATCCCGGCTGGAAAAGATCGCCGAGCCCGACACCAGGATATCTGCGCCGGCCGCGACGATCTGGGCGGCATTCTCGACTTTGATGCCGCCGTCCACCTCCAGCAGCGCGCGGCTCCCCAGGCGCTCGATCATCGCCCTCGCCTGCGCGATTTTTTGCAGTGACGCGGGAATGAAGGATTGGCCGCCGAAGCCCGGGTTGACGGACATGATCAACAGCAGATCGGCATCGGGCAGGATTGCCTCCACGGAGCCGAGCGGCGTCGCGGGATTCAAGGTCACGCCGGCTTTCACGCCGCACTCTTTGATGGCCTGGACCGTGCGATGGAGGTGCGGGCAGGCTTCCACGTGCACCGTCAGGTAATCGGCGCCCGCATCGGCAAATTCCTTGATATAGGTATCGGCATTCGTGATCATCAGATGGACGTCGAGTGGCAGCTTCGTGACCTTGCGAAGGGCTTCGACGATCGGCGGGCCGACCGTCAGGTTGGGAACGAAATGGCCGTCCATCACGTCTACATGCAGGAGGTCGGCGCCGCCGGCCTCCACGCGCGAGACTTCGTCGGCCAGGCGGGCGAAGTCCGCCGACAGGATGGACGGGGCGATTCGGACAGTGGATTTGCCCATCACGATGCCTTTCGAAGCCGGGCGGCGAAGAACATATCCATGGAGTCCTCGTTTGTCATGGTGGACAAGTCACCCTGGCCTGTCACGAGCGAAGCGCCCTGGCGGGGGAGCCACGGCGCGACGGATTCACGACGGAACTCCTTGTGCGCGCTACAGAATCGGTCGATCACCTGTTCGTTTTCTTCCAGCTCGCTCGAGCAGGTACTATAGACGAGGACCCCGCCGGGCCGCAAGAGATGGCATGCCTGGTCGAGGAGCTGGCGCTGGCGCGCTTGGTGCTGCGACAACGCCTCCGCCTCTTTCCCCCATTTGCCATCGGGGTGACGCCGCAGGACGCCGAGTCCGCTGCAGGGCGCATCCACCAGGATGCGGTCGAACAGGCGCCCGCTCAGGTGCTTCGATGGTGATGCTGTCCCATCGGCCCGGATGGTGCGGATAATGTCGATGCCGAGCCGGCGGCAATTGTCTTCGACCAGGCGCAAGCGGGCGGCCTGATTATCGACGGCGACGATCTCTCCACGATTCTGCATCAACGCGGCCAGATGTGTCGTTTTTCCACCCGGCCCGGCGCAGGCATCCAGCACCGATTCACCCGGCTGCGGATCCAGGATGGGGGCGATGAGTTGGGCCGCTTCGTCCTCGACGTAAAACGCTCCCTCATGGAACAACGGCAGTTCTGTGATGGCCCCGCTCTTGTCCAGGACCAGCCCAACGGGGCTGATCCGGGTCGGCCGGACTCCATGGCCCAGTTCCGTGAACCGGGCTGCCAATGCGTCCCGGGAGATTCGTAACGTGTTGACGCGGATCGTCAAGGGAGGGATCTCCGTTGTGGCGTGACAGAGGGCGTCTGCAGCCTGCAGGCCGAAGCGCGCAATCCAGCGTTCGGCTAACCATGAGGGACAGGCGTGCCGGACGGACAGCGCCCGCGCGGGATTCGTGGCACGATCAGGCCATGGCGGAGCCGGCGTGCGGATCAAAGCCCGCAGGACGGCGTTCACGAAGCCGGGCCAATGACCCGGGCTGCCGGCCTTGATCAAGGCGACTGATTCGTTGACAGCGGCGGACGGCGGGATCTTATCCAAATGAAGCAGCTGATAGGCCCCGAGGCGGAGGGCCATGCGGATGCGGGCCGGCAGCTTGGCCATGGATTTTGTCGCGACATGGTTCAGCCGCCAGTCGAGTGTGCTCTGATGACGGAGGATGCCGTAGACCAACTCAAGCGCCAGAGCCCGATCACGGCTATCGAGTGCGCTCCGGCTTATATAATGGTCCAATGCGTCGTCGGCGAACGTCTGAGCCCGTTCGACGGATAACAGGGCGTCCAGCGCGACGGCTCTCGCCCCAGGCAATGGTTTCATGCGGCAGCGGTTGGCGGGGGAGGGCCGAGCCGGAGGCCCGGTGCGAGCGTGTGCCCGGTCAAGTATTGCGCTACCGACATCCGGCGACTGTTGGCCGGCTGGAATTCCATGATGCGGAGCACACCCGATCCAGTCGCAACGATCAATCCCTCTTTCGTGGCATCCACGATTGTCCCGGGAAGCACCCTGGCCACCGATCGATCAAGGGCCGACGCTTTCAAAACCACCCAACGGTCTTCTCCGAGATAAGTATAGGCGCTGGGCCAGGGGGACAACCCGCGCACCCGGTTGGCCAGATCACATGCCGTCAAGGTCCAATCGAGCAAGCCGTCTTCCTTCTTGAGCAACGGAGCCATGGTCGCTTGGCTCTGGTCCTGTGGCTGAGGCGTAATGGTGCCGTCCTGAATCCGCGCGAGCGTGTCTATAAGAAGCCGCCCTCCGACCTCCGCAAGCTTCGACGACAGAGTGCCGGCTGAGTCGTCCGGTGCGATCAAAACTTTTTCTTGAAGAAGGACCGCGCCGGTGTCCATGCCTTCGTCCATCAACATGGTCGTGATGCCGGTCTCCCGTTCGCCCCTGATGAGGGCCCACTGGATCGGGCCTGCGCCACGGTATTTCGGGAGCAGCGACGCATGCACGTTGACGCACCCCAACGACGGTAGATCGAGGATGACCTTGGGAAGAATGCGTCCAAACGCCGTCACGGCGATCAGGTCCGGTTTCCACGCCGACAAGGCATCCAGAAAAGCCGGATCTTTCATCTTCAGGGGTTGCAGGATCGGAATCTTGTGTTGAATAGCAAGCTGTTTGATCGGCGAGGCCGCCAGTTCCTGCCCTCGTCCCTTCGGCCGGTCCGGTTGCGTGACGACGCCGACGACGCCGTGCTCCGAGGTCAACAGCGCCGCGAGCGACGGGACGGAAAACTTCGGTGTGCCCATAAATACGATGCGCATGCGCTGTGTTAGCACGCGGTCGAAACGAAATCAACTTCACTGAAAGCTAGTAGCTAACAGCGAGCAGCGAATAGCCAGCGAGAAGAGATCCGAGTTGCCTGCTGTTCTTTCATCGCTACTCGCTATTTTCTATTCGCTATCGGCTTGCATTGCCTTGACGTGGCTCACGCTGCCTGTGTTAGTATCCGCCTGCGGGGTGGAGCAGTCTGGTAGCTCGTTGGGCTCGATTCCGCAGGGTTAGCACAAGACGCTTAAGAGCTGATCCTGCAATGGGCTGCGCGTCAGGAAACTGATGCGCGATTTCCTGTCAAAGTCGGGGAAGCCGGTCGCGCGGTAATCCCGAGCCAAGCGCTGAGGGCCATGCGGTCCTCGGTGAAGGTGTAGAGACTTGACGGCAGGCACCCTAACGGCGGTGAAGCCGGTCCGAGGGTGAAGGGAAAGTCCAGACCACAAACTGGCGAAAGCCAGGCAGCGAAAGCTGCAGCGGTACGCATAACCCAAAGGTCGAAGGTTCAAATCCTTCCCCCGCAACCAACTAATCTCACTCAGTGAAGGCCCCGACATATAGATATGCCGGGGCCTTTGTGTTTCCGGAAAACGCGATGTTCCTTGCCATAATGACATCTGTCTTATATCTTCCATAATATCAATATGTTAGGTGCTGGTACACTTAGTGGGGTCGAGGCCAGTGTACCTACGGATAAAAGTCGATGCGCAGAATTGTCGTACAACTTTGTTTGGTGGCTCTTTTTGGTGTGGCAGGGTGCGCCTACACCGTCCCTATCACCCCCATCGAGATTGACGCTCTTCCCAATCGCCACGGCACCAGGGTTCCGGGCGAGTTTTCCGTTCAGATAGAAACTGAAAATTGCTGCAAGAAAGAGGTGCGCTCGGAACTGTTGATGTGCCAGGCGCCCACCTATCATGTCAACGGCGATCAGACCGTCAAAGCGTCAATCGAGTCAGCCCTTCCCGCAGTCTTTGACGACGCGGCTGTCGGCCAGAATGGTCGACTCAACGACCTCGTAATCTCCATCAACCGGTTTGATGTGGCCGTTCGATTCGATCCGATGGGGGTCGTGCCGACGGTCCAGGCGACGGCGGATGTCGGCTTCACCGTCGAAGCCAAGCGCAACGGCCAGACCCTGCTCACGGGCCATGCCTATGCGCAGCAGGCGAATGTCGGACGGGTCGTGCTTTTTTGCGCCGAGGCCTCGTCGACGATCGCGGATGCCGTCAATACGGCCACGCGCGAAGCGCTGAGCAAGCTTGCCGAGATGATGATAAACAGCCCGACATTGCGGGAACTCGGTGGGCCACCTCTTCAGAGACGGGCACAGGCTAGATAACACGCTGCCTGCAACGGGTGGCGTTCGAGCGACAGAGTGCCTGCTCCCTCCGACAAAACACGACCGGGATAGAAAGTTCTGCCATGGAACTTAGCGGCCGATCTCGCTAAGGGGCTGCTCGGTTACGAACACCGCTCCGCGAGGATTGGAGGCCAGCTCGTTATGGGTATCGAGCTGGGCGCGCAACGGAGAGGTCTGGCACTCCGGTGTGGTCACGAAGCCCCAGTGCTGGTTGTCGCGGCAGACGTTGTTCAAGACCATGGCTTCCGCCTGGTGGAACATCAGCATCCCGCTCAGCATGTTCTGCTCGCATCGGTTGCGCACCAGATCGGGATGCGAGCCGGGATCGCGCACGGCGATGCCGAAGTGATGATTGCCGAACGAGCGGTTCTGGGCGACGTAGGGCTTGGCCCCGCCGAAGACGAAAATCCCGGATTCGCGGTTGAAGCACACCTCATTCTCCAGAAAAGAGGGCCGGCAGTTCGGTCCGTAGATCACCACGCCGGAGAGCAGCCCCTCCATCGCGCGGCACCCCATAATCGTGCAGGTCGAATCCAGGATGTTCATTGCGGAGTGCTGGTCGCTGCCCACGTATCGAAACGTGATCCCGCTGATGCGCCCGCCCGTCACGCGCTGCAAGTAGAGTGGTCCGCCTCGCCGGCAGAAGATCTGCACATGGTCGCGGCCCGCCCCGATCATCAGGATCGGCCGCTCGGCCACGAAAAACTTATCCTCGTAGGTGCCGGGCCTGATAAAAATTTGATCGTCCTCCCCGGCATCTTTGAGCGCGACGCTGGGCCGCGCGTAGGCGCCGGGGTCTGAGGCATCCACGATCAGGGTCCGTCCCCCGGCGGGGTTCGGCGGCGGCTCCAGCAGCGGGGGCTCCGCCGGCTGCTGATTGACAGAAAGGGGGCGATCCGGGGGCATGGCTAGAGGCTCCCTTGGAGCCCCAGCGCCGCAGCGAGTGTTGGCGTTGAATAGGCGCCGGGATTCTTTAAGCGCACCAGCGCGATGCCGGCTTCCTTGAAGACGCCGTCGATCAACTTGTTCCGGGCCTCCTTCTGGGCCGCGGGAACAGCAGGATCGTCCAGCTCGATGATTTTCTCGGTGGCCAGCGTGCCCGGATGGACCAGCACAAAATCAACCCGCCTCAAGGCGATCGTATTGAGAAACGCCGCAAGGGCTTTCTGATCTTTCCCCTTTACCTCCACCAGGCACCAGACCGGTACCTGCGCGAGGACGAGGTACCGGTCTTCCACGGTCAACTTGAGAAGGTTGTAGAACGCCGCTTCTTCTTTGGTCAGCAGCGACTGGGCCTGTATCGAGACGGAAAACTCATTCATGGGAGACGGGATTTCCTCTGGCGCATGGCTCCTGGGACTGATCGGATGCCGTGGTGACGAGAAACGCGGAGGGAACCTGCTCCCAATGCCGCAGGTCCGGTTCAAGGGCGCCTTTCAGGACGCGCGGCGCCGTGCTCATCAGCGCGACACCTCCCCGGACGGCAATCTCGCACAGAGCGCCCTTCCCTTCGCCCGCCGCATCAATCATGCATCCGCCGACCGCGATGCCCGCGCCGGCCGCGAACGGCACGAGGCTGTAAGTCACCCCGACGGGCAATCGGATCCAGCTTTGCACGTTGAGTAGCGGATGATAGGCGTGGCTGTGCCGTGTCGCGATCTTGCCGAACCAGCTTTGCGTCGAGAGCAGGGCGCCCGTCCGCGACGCGCATGTCGCCGGGAAGCTCCCCCCGGCGGTGATGCGAAAATAGCCGTTGTCAGAACCGGTGAACTGGAGGTCCCAATCAACGGCGGGAAAGGTGCCGAGGCGATAGAGATGCCACGGGTTGTCCGCAGGGCGGCCTTCGTCGATTCGCGTGACCTGAAGGTCGGCAAAGGAGCGAAGAGGCTTGTCGCGCTCTTTCAGAAGATTGGGAAGGTCCCTCAGGCGCAGCCAATCCACCCGCGCCTCGGCCGGATCGCCCGCCTGTTCCCACAGCACGGCGGAGAGCAGGACATTCACAGGGTCTTCCCCATAGTTGTACAAGGAGGTGAAGAGCTCATGGTCCAGCCGCCGCAGTTCAACTTTCGCGTCGTCAAGCTGCCGCAGGCGGAGATAACTAGCCGCCATCAACACGCTGAGGTAGCCTCGTTCGTAGCTTTCCAGCACGTAATCGGTCAGGGTACCGTCCGGGATGAACACGCTCGCGGTTTCCTTGAACACGTGAAACGTCTTATGCCTGAACTCCGACTGGGCCCTGGTCCCGTAGTCGACGACGGTCGGGTAGCAGTGCTTGGAATACGCCTGGCTGAGTAAGTTGAGGGTGGTGATGCGATCGGAGAGATCAAAACGCTGGACAATGTCAGCGCAGCCGAGCGTCTGGCTTGAAGGCGACTCGCCATGATGGCAACCGGTCAGGACGATCAACGCGTACGGAAGAGCGAGCTTGGAAGCCCGAGCCACGCAGGCCATATCATGATCTCCCGGGCACCGTCGCGCCGAGCACAACCGTGTGCGTGGCGCCGGTGACGGACGGCACGTTGGCGCACTCACCGTGGACGGTCTGATAGGCCAGCACTGCGAAGGCCATGGCCTCAAAGGCCTTGCTCTCCCAGCCGGCTGTTTCAAACGTCCGGACGGGAACCGGCGAAAAGACCGACGAGACGTTGTTCATCAGCGCGCGGTTCCTGACCCCGCCGCCTCCAACGATCACCTCATCCACCGGTCCGCCCAGCCAGCGCCGCGCGCTGCCGAGGGTGATTGCCGTCAACAGCGAGCAGGTGGCGAGCAGGTCTTCGGGTTTGAGCCGGTGGGCTTTCTGAGCGGCAAGAATCTGCTCCACAAAGACATCGCCGAACTCTTCGCGGCCGGTGGACTTCGGTGGATTGCGTTTGAGATAGGGGTGCGCGAGGAGTTTGGCCAGCAAGCCGACCGCCACCTTGCCCTTCGCGGCGAGCCTGCCATTGCGGTCCATGGCTTCCTTGCCTTTGGTCAGACGCTGCACCAGTCCGTCCATCACCATGTTGCCGGGTCCCGTGTCGAAGGCCACGACGGCTCCAAGCCCCTTGCCCGCCGGCAGATAGGTCACATTGCCGATGCCGCCGAGGTTGACGACCAGGCGGGACCGTTTCTTGTCGCGCAGCAGGACATAGTGCACGTAGGGCGTGAGCGGTGCGCCCTGCCCGCCGGCCGCCATGTCGCGCGGCCGGAAATTCGCCACGGTCGTGATCCCGGTTCGTTCGGCAACCACGGCAGGCTCAGCAATCTGCAGCGTGGAACGGACGGCTCCGACACCCGGTTCGTCCACCGCGTCGGGCAGATGATGGATCGTTTGTCCGTGCGAGCCGATCAAATCGATCTTGCGAGGCTCGAACCCCGCCTGCTTGATGACGCGCAGGGCGGCCTTGGCGAACCATTCGCCGAGGACGGCGTTTAAATGGCAGATCTCGGAGACCGTTCCGCGAGCGGATGCGGCGAGTATGCGTTGCTGCAGATCAGGGGAATAGGCACAGGAGACAAACGCGAGAAGCTTGACCTTGAGATCATGCTGGGAGCCGCGGATATCCGCGAGCACGGCGTCCACGCCGTCCCCCGAGGTGCCTGACATCAAGCCGACGACTTTCATCCAGCCGGTGCTCCCTGGCCCGCATTATCCATGAACGTTTCTACTGCAACCGCCGTTACGCCGCTGCGACAAGCTTGGCCGCGAGTTTCACGCGGCCAGCGGGCGGGCTTGCCGCTCGGTCGGTCGACGTACTGTTTCAAGTACGCCTTCCTCCCTCGCGGCCCCGCTCGCCCGTCTCGCGTGGCGTCTTAGCGGTTTCGTCACGAACCGTCATGAATAATGCGGGCTGCCGCGCGCTACGCTATCCGAACTGCCCTGAAGGGTCAAGCGAGGTTTGACTTTGAATTGAAGCGGGTGCTACGGTCCGCGCATGCGTGGCCGGAAGTTTCTGATTGCGGCGGTGTGTGTCGCCTTCCTTGCCGCTTCTCCCGATCCACTTTACGCCTCGGAACCCCTCCATGTGGTGGTGACCATCCCGGTCCTCAAGGATTTTGCCGACCAGGTCGGCGGGCCGCATGTTCGGCTCGTTTCGCTGCTGTCCGGGACGGAGAACGAGCATACCTACTCCCCCAAGCCGAGCGATCTGGTGGCGGTCCGCAAGGCCCAGGTCTTCATCCAAGTCGGCATGGGGCTGGAGGTCTGGGTCGGCGCGCTGGTCAAAAATGCCGGTAATCGGAGTCTGCTCGTCGTCACCACGTCGGAAAACCTCGCACGGAATGCCGGTCCGGATCCGGAAGTCGATACGCACGGGCATGGTGACGGCAATCCCCACATCTGGCTTGATCCGGAGAATGCCAAGGTGATGGTCGGGCAGATTGCCGCCGTGTTCGCCGAATCTGATCCAGCGCATGCCAAAGAGTATCGCGTCAATCATGACCGTTACGTTCACGAGATCGATGCGCTGGAGGCCGAGCTCGCGAAGGAGCTGCAACGCGTAACCGACCGCCGGATCGTCGTCCACCATCCGGCCTGGCCCTATTTTGCCAGACGATTCGGGTTCGATATCGCGGGGCATATTATCGCCCAATCCGGCGCAGAGCCCTCTGCGCGCCACATGCAGGCGCTGATCAGAACGATTCGCGAGGGTCGTATCCGCGTGATCGTGTCGGAGCCGCAATTGAATCAGAAACTTCCGCAGATGCTGGCCCGCGAAACCGGCGCGCGCCTCGTCGTGTTGACGGCGATGCCGGGAGGCGTGCCGGGAACCGCCACCTACCTCGACATGCTTCGGTATAATGTCACAAAACTGGCCGAGGCGCTTGAATCGCAAAACTGAATTGCACCTCAGGTCATAAAGTCGTAAAGTCCTCAAGTCATAAAGTCCCAGGACTTTAGGACATTACGACTTTGAGACTTTCAGACTCGCATGAACAACCCAATCATCAGATTCTCCCATGCGACGTTCGGTTTCCCCGGCGTGGTGGCGCTCGAGGACATCACGTTGGACATTTCGGAAGGCGAGTTTGTCGGCGTCATCGGGCCGAATGGTTCGGGCAAGACGACGCTGTGCCGCGCAATCCTCGGTCTGATGCCTCCGTTCTCGGGAAGCTTGAAAATATTTGATTGTGCCTGCGAGGAGTTGCACTGCCACCACCGCGCCCGCATCGGCTACCTTCCGCAGAAGGAGTCCCTGGACCGTAATTTCCCCATCACCGTCCTTGAGGCGGTCATGATGGGACGCTATGGGGCCCTGGGGCTCTTCAAGCGGCCCTCGAATCGGGATCGCGACATCGCCATGCAGGCGCTGGAAAACGTGAGCATGCACGATCATTGGAAGACGGCTCTGGGCCATCTTTCAGGGGGACAGCAGCAGCGCGTCTTCATCGCGCGGGCCCTGGCGCAACAGCCGCAAGTGCTCCTGCTCGACGAGCCGACCACCGGTATCGATATCACGACGCAGTACAGCGTGTTGGATCTGGTGCAGCGGCTGCATCGCGACATGGGCCTGACCGTTCTGCTGGTGACGCACGACATCAACATGATCCGCGAGCGCGTGGACCGCCTGGTGCTGCTAAAGACCAGGCTGTACGCATCTGGACCGCCCGAGGAAGCCTTGCGCCCCGAGATTCTTCGTGAGGTCTACGGCAAGGATCTGGTGATTACGGAAAAGGACCTGATCATCGTCGAGGACTACCACCACCATCACCACTGATGCTTGAACTGCTGTCATATGATTTCATGCAGCGGTCGCTGGTGGCGGCGATGCTGGTGGGGGCAGTCTGTTCGGCGATCGGGGTCTTTGTGGTCCTGCGGGGTCTGGCCTTTGTCGGGGCCGGCACAGCCCATGCCGCCTTTGCCGGTGTGGCGCTCGCCTATCTCATGGGATGGCCGCCGCTGGCGGTCGCAATCGTCTTCGGCCTGGCGACCGTCTGGATTACGGGACTGATGGAAGAACAGGGCCGGATGAAACTCGACGTCTCCATCGGGATTCTCTATACGGCGACGATGGCCCTGGCGATTCTCTTCCTCGGTCTCATGAAGAATTACAACGCCGAAGTGTATGGGTATCTGTTCGGCAGCGTCCTGTCCGTGACGGCGGAGGAGCTTCGTATCATCGCCGCCCTGGGATTCTGCGTCATGGGCGCACTGCTGATCTTTTCCAAAGAGCTGTACTTCATTGCGTTTGATCAGGAGATGGCGGAGGCTTCAGGCGTGCCGGCGCGGCGGATCTTTTATCTGCTGCTGACGCTGGTGGCGGTGACGGTCGTGGTGTCGCTCAAGACGGTGGGGGCGATTCTGGTCTTCGCGATGATACTGATTCCCGCTTCGACGGCCTATCAACTCACCCACAGTCTCGCGCAGATGACGACGCTCTCGGTCGTCATCGGCACCCTCTGCGCAGCGGGCGGCGTGCTGCTCTCTTCCGCCTGGGACCTGCCCTCGGGTCCCGCCATCGTCCTGCTGGCGACCGCGGTGTTTTTCCTCTCGGTGCTCTTCTCGCCGAAGCGGCTGAAGAGGGTTTCGGCTTAACCCGCGGTTTTCAGCGGCCTCTCATCGGCGCGCCCGCGGCAAGCCACGGCAAATCGACTGATACGCTTCGTCGGCGGTCTTGCACTCCTGATCTCGCTTGGCCTGGTCGGCGTGAAAATCGACAAGAAATTCATGAACCGCTGAATAACAGTCGGCCTTGTACGGGCCGTCCACAATGCGGCACAGAGCGATACTGCGTTGGGGGCTCGCATGGGTGAAGCCGAAGTCTTTCACGGCCCCCCGGAAGCATTGGCCGATCAAATGCGGCTGGCCGAGCAAACAGAGCGTACGCACCCGTTCCGCGTTGGTCAGGGTGTAGCCGCTGACGTCGCGTCCCAGGCTGCTGACGCAGGTCTCGACCAGATCGGCCGGGGCTTTCTCGCATTCCTTGAACGTGGCGGAAAAATCGTATCCGTTGAATGTCAGCATGGCGGAGGTTTGCATCATGTAGCAGGACCGCTGGTAGCGCTTTTCCACGGCGTTGCAGGGGTAGTGCAGGTCGTTTGGATCGAGCAACTTCGCCTGTCCGTTATGCCCGTCATGTCCCGCATGCTCCGCATGGCCGTCGTGATCGGGATGGGGCCCGGTTTGAAACCAGATGACGTTCTCCATGA
>DASWIN010000107.1:0-2825 GCA_036397655.1 Nitrospiraceae bacterium
CGCCGGTGCGGGTGCAATGGTCGCGCGAGGACGAGATTCGCAACGGTTACTATCACGCGGCCTGCGCCCAATATCTGAAGGCCGGCCTCGATGCCGGGGGCAAGGTGACCGCGTGGCACCATAGCGGTGCCTGGCCATCGATCCTGGGCCTGTGGAATCCGGCCCAGAAGAAAGGGTTCGATATCGAATACAGTCTCGGCCTGATCGATCTGCCCTACAACAACGTGCCGAACATCCGCATCGAAAACGGCGAGGCGGACGTGATGATCCGCGTCGGCTGGTATCGATCGGTGAACAACATCCAGCATGCTTTCGCCATGAATTGCTTCGCTAACGAACTGGCAGAGGCGGCGGGCCGCGATCCACTCGAATTCCTGCTCGAGCTGATCGGCGACGCGGACGTCATGGATCTCACCCAGGACGGTGTGCCGGAATACTGGAACTACGGCGATTCAGTCGCGGACTGGCCGATCATGCCGAAGCGTTTGTCCAACGCGCTCCGCGTGGTGGCGGAGAAGGCAGGCTACGGCAAGACCCTGCCCTCGGGTCACGGCCTGGGCCTCGCCTGTCACCGCTCCTTCCACAGCTATGTCGCGACGGCCGTGCACGTGGTCGTCCACGACGACGGCAGCTTCCGGATCCCGCAGGTCGACACCGCGATCGACTGCGGCCGCTATGTCAACCCGGAGGGTGTCCGCAAGCAGATCGAAGGCGCGGCCATCTATGGCAATACGATCGTGCGACACGGCAAGATCACGACCACCAAGGGGGCGGTCGATCAGAGCAACTTCCACGACTATCCGATCACCCGCATCAGCGACGCACCGCTCGACGTCCGGGCGCACATCGTCGAGGACTACGTACAATTGCGTCCTTGCGGCGTCGGCGAGCCGGGCGTACCGCCTTACGCCCCGGCCCTGATCAACGCCATTTACCAGGCGACCGGCAAGCGGCTCCGCACGCTGCCAATCGGTGATCAGCTTCAGAAGGCGTAATCTTAAGTCCGGGCGGCGGGGGACGAGGGCCCTCGCCACCCGATGGTTCCCTGCCTCTGCGCTTCGTCCGGAAGGTCCGATCCGATGCCGGGCCAACACTCGGCTCGTGTCGCGATAGGGGGCGGATTGCACCCGCCCATGGGCCGCGCGGGGCTCAGCTGCAGCTCGGCGCGCCGGCGACGAAGCCCCAGCCGTAGTCGTCGTCGCGGCCGGGCGCGCCCATGTCGGTCACGCGCGTCTCCAGCAGGCGGCGGATCTCGTCGGCATCCCGCGCCGTCCCGTGCGCGACCTCGACGGCGATCTGGGCGGTCACATAGGGTACCGCGAAGGAGGTGCCGCTCTGCACGCGGCCGCCGTGCGGCACCGCCGTCCACATCCCCACACCCGGGGCGGCGAAGTCGATGAAGGGTCCACGGTTCGCCTGCTCGTAGATACTGCCGCCTGGCCCGAAGGCGGTCACCGCGATCACGCCCTCGTAGGCCGCCGGATAGGTCGGCTCGGCGCGGCCCCCGTTGCCGGCCGCCGCGACCGAGACCAGCCCGTGCTTCCGGGCGTAATCGATCACGTAACGCAAAGCCTCGTTGTCCTGCCCCGCCATGCTCAGATTCACCACCTGCACGCCCTCGGCCACCATCCAGTCGAACGCCCTGAGCATCGCGACCGCATTGCCGACCAGGCGCCCCTCGTCGTTGTACTCGAACACGTTGGCCGCCTTCAGCTCGGCGCCGGGCAGGATGCCGCCCCAGCCCTCGCGGGACGGGTGCCCGATCAGCATGGCCGCGATCGCGGTGCCGTGGACCGCCTCGGCGGGTTGGCGTTCCGGGTCGTGGAACGAGCGGTACTCGATCTCCTGGCCGGCCAGCGCCGGATGGCTCACGTCGACCGCGGCGTCGATCATGCCGATGCGGACGCCGCGGCCACAATCGGGGTCGGCCGGCGCCCAACCGATGGCCGAGCGCGCCCAACTCTCCGGCACGATGCCCGAGTCCATGGTCCCCGCCGCCGGTTGCGCCATACGATTGGCGTCGATGCCCGCGGCGGGAAACCGTGCGCGCAGCGCCGCGATGGCTTGCGCCGCGTCGCCGCCGCGCGGGACCGCCAGGCGATAGAAATCCGCCCCGATCGCGCCGAGCCGTTGATGCTCGACCACCCTGAGGCCGAGCCGTTCGGCCTGTTCCGGAAGTCCCCGGGCAGCGCCCACGACCAGAATCTCGCGGCTCCCCCCGCCTGGTCGCCGAGGCTCACCCGGGACCGTTCCCCTCTCCGTCCGGACGCTCTGATCGGGGTCCGGCGGCGAGCCGGGAGCGAAGGCCGGCCCGTGCCGCACGCCGTCGCCATTGGCCTGGGCGCCGAGCAGGAAGCCCAGCGCGACCGCGACGGCCACGAGAGATCCAGGGAGGGTCAAGCCGGCGATCGAGCCAGTCATCGATAAATACCCGAAAAATCCAAGTCCAAGTTGTCTAAAATACATTCTATCACATTAATGGATTTTTAACAAATTATTCAAATATATCTCAAATATAAGATAAATTATATTTGATTTTATCTATAATTTTTCTCTATTTCGCTCGGAGCATGGTGCCGTCCCAGCCGGCCGCGCACGGCCGTTGGCGGAACCCCGCGGTCCCCTGGTGCATTGACACGCGGCCGGCGGGCTTCACAATTCACCTCAGGCGCGGACCTGGGGGAGAACGGTCCGCCGTGGGCTGGTGTCGGGGCGGCCGGGTCGCAGTCGGACCGACGGGGGATGATTGGACAATGAAGGTCTGCATCTACGGCGCCGGCGCCATCGGCGGCTACCTCGGCGCCGCGCTGGCGCGGGTCTCGGGG
>DASWIN010000108.1:0-3192 GCA_036397655.1 Nitrospiraceae bacterium
TCCCGCAGATATCCGGCAAGTCGTTTCCCGAAATCGAACCACGGATACGGTCGAGGACGTCGCGCCAGCGCACCACGCCGCCGGCGTTCAGTCCCAGCCGGGCCAGGACGTGCCGATCCTGCGCCTGCATGCCCGCTTCCGACCCGTCGCCGTTCAGCGTGCAGCCGGACGGCATCCGATGCGGGCAGGCGCCACAGACCGCGTCCGGCTCCTCCGCCAGCTCGACGGGATGGTCGGGATTCTCATTCAGGCTGCGGTGAATGGCGGCCAGGTTGCCGGTAAACCCGGGGCTGTAGCCTTCCCCCCGGAAGCCCTGCAAACACAGCAGCGTATGCCCGCGCAATCGAAGAGGCAACGGAGGATGGGCATTACTCATAAATCACTCTCATCGGCATATTAACCCGCGTGATTCATGGTGATTCGTTGCGAACTCACGCAGTCGCGTCGCGAGACGGGCGCGTGGAGCTGCGAAAGAGGGAGGCGTACATCGTACGTTGACCGACTGAGCGGCGAGCCCGCCCGCTTGGCC
Source organism: Nitrospiraceae bacterium (assembly GCA_036397655.1). Lineage (GTDB taxonomy): Bacteria > Nitrospirota > Nitrospiria > Nitrospirales > Nitrospiraceae > 2-02-FULL-62-14. The sequence goes on from DASWIN010000108.1 coordinate 530, forward strand.
CTGTCGAAGACAGGCGGCCAAGCTTGTCGCAGCAGCGAATCCGTGAGTGCAGCAGAAACACCCATGGATCATGCGGGTTACTTGCGCTTCGCCTTTGCTGCGGCGGCTTTCGCTTCCAGGCGCCGCTTCTTGGCACGCGCCTTCATGCGCTGGATGTTCTTGCGATGCTTCTTGTTCACCCTGCGTCGCTTCATGTGACTCCGCGGCATGTCTCCATCCTTTCTCTGTTCGAGTTGCGTGTGAAACAGCACGATGTATAGCACACCGACCAGGCAATGGGCTATGGGTCATAGGCGATAGGGAGCGATCCGAATAACTCTCTTTCAACCTATCGCCCATCGCCTATAGCCTATTGCCTTGGTCGCTGCCTCGCCTTGCGAGGGGTCACATCGCATGTTACGATGCGCGCCAATTCACCCGAGCGAGCCGATGCCAGGCAAGCAACTCGACAAGACCTACGAGCCGAAACAGGTCGAAGACCGCTGGTACCGCCTATGGGTCGAGAAGGGCTATTTCCACGCCCCGCTCGCCCATCCCGGCGAGCCCTATACCATCGTCATCCCGCCGCCGAACGTCACCGGCTCGCTCCACATCGGCCACGCGCTGACCTATACCATTCAGGACATCCTGATCCGCTGGCGCCGGATGCAGGGGCGCAATGCCCTCTGGGTTCCCGGCATGGACCATGCCGGCATCGCCACGCAAAACGTCGTGGAGCGGCAACTGGCGGGCGAGGGCGCTTCGCGCGAGCAACTGGGCCGCGACGCCTTCATCGAGAGGGTCTGGGCATGGAAAGCCCGGTCCGGCGGCACGATCATCCAGCAGCTCAAACGGCTCGGCGCCTCCTGCGATTGGTCCCGCGAACGCTTCACGATGGATGAGGGCTTGTCGAAAGCCGTCCGGGAGGTCTTTGTCCGGCTCTACGAGGACGGGCTCATCTATCGCGGCGAGCGGCTGATCAATTGGTGCCCGCGATGTCTCACGGCGCTGTCCGACATCGAGGTCGAGCACGAAGAAACCAAGGGCAAGCTGTATCACATCCGCTACCCGCTCGCGGACGATCCGAGCACAACCCTGACCGTGGCCACGACTCGGCCCGAAACGATGTTGGGGGACACGGCCGTGGCCGTCCATCCCGACGATCCCCGCTATCGTCATTTGATCGGCAAGACCATCCGCCTGCCGCTGACCACGCGCGAGATTCCGATCATCGGCGATTCAATATTGGTGGATCTGGAATTCGGGACCGGCGCGGTCAAGCTGACCCCGGCCCATGACTTCAACGATTTCGAAGCCGGCGAGCGGCACCGGCTGCCGCGCCTGGCGATTTTTAATCATCTCGCGCAGCTCGACCCCAAGGGCCTCGCGGCCGCCGCGGTCGAGACAGCCGTCGCAGCCGAAATTCAAGGCCTGCCCGTCGGCAAGGCCAGGCCGCGAATCGAGCAGGCCCTTAAGGCGCGCGATCTCCTGGTCAAAATGGAAGACCATAAGATGGCGCTCGGCAAGTGCTACCGGTGTAAGACCGTCGTGGAGCCGTATCTCTCCCCGCAGTGGTTCGTAAAAATCAAACCCCTGGCTGAGCCGGCGGTCAAAGCGGTCGAGGACGGGCGCATCCGCATCGTCCCCGACGGCTGGACGAACAACTATCTTGGATGGATGCGGGACATTAAAGACTGGTGCATCTCCCGCCAGATCTGGTGGGGACACCGGATTCCGGCCTGGTATTGCACCACGTGCAACCGCGCCGCGATGGCGGAAACCGCCGCCTCGACGCCGTCGCAACGAGCCTACACTTTTCTCGCCACGGCAAAACCGATCGTCGGACGAACCGCGCCCACGCAGTGCCCGGACTGCCGGCACAAGGAGTTCATCCAGGAACCGGATGTGCTCGACACCTGGTTCTCGTCGGCCCTCTGGCCCTTCTCCACGCTCGGCTGGCCGGAACAGACACCGGACCTGAAAAAGTTCTACCCGACGTCCACGCTCGTCACCGGCCTCGACATTCTGTTCTTCTGGGTCGCCCGCATGATCATGATGGGGCTCAAGTTCATGGGCGACGTGCCGTTCCGGGACGTCTACATCCACGCGCTGGTCCGTGACGCCGAAGGCCAGAAGATGAGCAAGTCCAAGGGCAACGTCGTGGACCCCCTCCACGTGATGGAAGAGTACGGAACCGATGCGTTGCGCTTTACCCTGGCCTCCATGGCCTCTCCTGGACGCGACATCAAGCTGGCCGAGGAGCGCATCGAGGGCTACAGGAATTTCGCCAACAAGATCTGGAACGCCGCGCGATTCATTCTCATGAACCTCGATGGCCCGCGTGAGGCCGTCCCGTTCAAGGATCGCTCCTTCGCCGACCGCTGGATTTTCAGCCGGCTCAACACGACCATCCGCGACGTGTCCACCGCGCTCGAACAGTACCGCTTCGATCAGGCCTCAAGCCATCTCTATCAATTCATCTGGCATGAGTACTGCGACTGGTACCTGGAAATGGTCAAACCTGCTTTACAGAACAAGGATTCCATCGAGGCCAAACAGACCCGACAGAATTTGGTCGAGACGTTTGAAATCGTTCAACGGCTGCTGCACCCCTTCATGCCGTTCATCAGCGAAGAAATCTGGCAGACGCTGCCCCATGAAGGCGAGAGCATCGTGATCGGACG
>DASWIN010000109.1:0-1634 GCA_036397655.1 Nitrospiraceae bacterium
CTGCGACAACTGGTCGGAGTGCGGAACCTGACCTACGTTGGGAATCATGGGCTGGAGATGTGGCATCGTGGACGGTGCACGAGCGTGGCCGTCCCGGGGCGTTCCAGGGAAGCTCTTTCTCGTATTCGACCGACGCTTGCCCCTTTGGTCAAGGGTGTCCCGGGCGCCCGCCTCGAAGACAAAGGGCTGTCGCTCGCCCTCCACTACCGGCTTGCGCGCGCAAGCCAAGTGGCTTGTCTGAAGGCGGGGATTGGACGCGAGGTGCGCCCATTTGTCAGGTCCGGGGCGCTTACGGTCATGAACGGAAAGAAGGTCATTGAGGTACGCCCGTGCCTCAACTGGACAAAAGGTGACGCGACGTTGCGGCTGATGAAGCGAGTACGCCGCCGGTCACTGTTGCCCATCTACATCGGTGACGACCAGACGGACGAGACCGCATTTCGCATGCTGAGAGGGGGAATAACGATAAGGGTGGGCATGCATCGGCGGTCAAGGGCGCAGTATTATGTGAGGGGGGTGGGAGAGGTGCTTCAGTTCCTTGAATGGATCCTGGCCCGATATGCGTAGCAGCCGACAAGCCTGCTGGCCCTGTCGCCGGCGGCTCATGCGGCAGATGGTGGCCGGGAGGATCATCGTGTGTTTCGGGCTAGGGCCGTGGCGGTCGTTGAAGTCATGCGAAAGTGATGCTATCTTCAGGCAATCCGCGTGAGCAATCGCGCAGCGCTGTCAAAAGCCAGCGGTCGGAACAACCGATAATGCCAACGCTTCAGGGTGGAGACATCGAGGCAATCGAACGGGGGGAGCATGGAGACCCATTCGCGGTGCTGGGCCCGCATCAGGTCGGGATCGGAACCGGGGCCGGCGTGGCGGTGCGCGTCTTCTTCCCTGACGCCCGACAGGTGACCGTTGTACCCGTCGAACTTCCAGACGGTGAGCGGCTTATGGATCAGGTGCACCCGGGAGGCCTCTTTGAGGCCGTGTTCGTGGGGCATCATCACCGATTCGCCTATCGTCTGCGGGTGGTTGACGGGCAGGGGCAAACGCTGGAGGTCGAGGACCCGTACCGCTTTCCACCTGCCTTGAGCGAGTACGATCTGTACCTGATGGGCGAGGGCACCCACTTGCGGAATTACGAGAAGTTAGGGGCGCACGCCATGAAACTCGAAGGCGTGACGGGGGTGAATTTCGCGGTCTGGGCTCCCAACGCCAGGAGGGTCAGCGTCGTGGGCGACTTCAATCACTGGGACGGCCGGCGCCACGCGATGCGGAACCATCCAGGAAATGGGATCTGGGAGATTTTCATTCCGGGATTGGGGGAGGGAGCGCTATACAAATTTGAGGTGAAGGCACGATCCGGCGAGGAGATCGCGCTGAAGGCCGACCCGTACGCGTGTGCCTTTGAGCCGGCCCCTCGGACCGCCTCGATCGTGTGCGATATCGACACCTATCGCTGGGGTGATGAGGCGTGGATCGAGGCCAGGGATCACCACAACCCGCTCGAGCGCCCGTTGGCAATCTACGAGGTACACCTGGGCTCCTGGATGCGGGCGCCGGAGGAAGCGAATCGCTTTCTGACCTATCGGGAGCTTGCGCACAAGCTGGCCGATTACGTCAGCGAGTTGGGGTATACCCAC
>DASWIN010000110.1:0-5906 GCA_036397655.1 Nitrospiraceae bacterium
TATCGGCCTTCTCGAACAGCTTGAAATACCGCTCGATCCTGGCCGGTTCGTCAATCCGCTCCTCCTGCATCATTCCGCTGGTCAGCTTATACCGACGAATCAACAACGGCATGTCCCTCTCCCCTTTTCCAGACCACGGCGCCGCAGCACATCCGGGTTAAGATACTCGACCGCGCGCCGTGCGGTCAAGGCGGCGCAATAGAAAAGTGGAAAGTTAAAAGTGCAAGGCCTTCTGATGAGGCCGCAGGGAGGTCCCGGGCCGCTTTTTCTCTCGCTTCCCCCTCTTACCTTTTACCTTTCACCTTTTACTTCCAGCCGGCTTCCCTGTCGCATCCGCCTGACAAATCGGCTATAATTCATCCACACGTTGGGAGGATCCGAAACCCATGCCGATGTACGAATACCGGTGCGAAGGCTGCGGCGAAGGCTTTGAAATCGTCCAGCCGATGAGCGCCCGCGCCGAGGACACCGTGTGTCCCCACTGCAAAGCGAAGAAGGCCGTGCGCCTTCTGTCGGCCTTCGCCTCGAAAATCGTGGGCGACCACAAGACAGGATTCAAGGAAATGAAGGCCTACAACATGCTGAACGAACGGATGGACAAATTTTCGAAACTGCCGCCGATCATGGGCAAGCGGAAACCGCCCGTGCCGACCCCCTCATCCACCGGCTCCGGCTCAGAAGGCGACGGAGGCACCGGCTCGTCCTGACATGCGCGCGTTTGCTTCCGCCATTCTCTGCATGGGACTGCTGCTCGCCGGCGCGACCACGCTCAGGGCTGGGGACGTCACGGGCCACGTGGTCATCGCGGGAAACGGCCCCGAAGTCAATGCCATCGAACGGCTCGCCCGCGCCTTCGAAAAAACCAACTCGCGCGCCTACGTGGACATCCAGTGGAACGAAAATTCCAAGCCCGTCGAACTGGTCAAGAACGGCCAGGTGCAGATCGCGGTCACGGGCGGTGAAGACCCGGCGCTCCGGGCGTCGCAGGTCGCCTGGGACGGAATCGCCATCATGGTCAATCTGTCCAATCACACCAAGGAACTCACCTCGCAGCAGGCTGCCGACCTCTTCTCGGGCAAGATCAAGATGTGGGCTGAGCTGGGCGGGCCGGATACGACCGTGCTCATCCTCGACCGTCCCAAGAACCGGAACATTCGCGAAACGTTCGAGCAGCAGCTCGGCATCGTCGGCCGGATTCCCGAATCCGCCAAGGTCGTCAAGACCGACGACAAGGTGATCAAGACCGTCGTGGGCACGCTGCCCCCCCTGTCGGCCGTGACGTTCGTGTCCCTCAACCCCGCGCTGGAGGCCGTGTCATCCGGGGTCGCTGTCCGCCTGCTGCAACTGGACAAGGTCGAGGCCGAAGAGCCGACGGTGAAGGACGGCCGCTACAAGCTGCGCCGGCCGGTCCTGTTACTCAGCAAGAAAGAGCCGGACCCGACGGTGGACGCCTTCATTGCCTATGCACTGTCGCCGGGGGGCCAGAAAATCCTGGATGCCGAAGGGTATACGCAGCTGGAACAAAAAAAGTGACTTCTACTTTACCGGAGGGATCATTATGACTCGACTCATATCCGTCATCATCATGGGCGCCTGGCTGTTCGTCTCGTCCGGTCCGCTCGCCGCGGAAGAACAAAAGCGGGACGGCAGCATTGAGGAAGGCACGGGCTTCAGCATGTTCGGCACGGAGTCCATCAAGGGCTTCGATGAATCGAAGGTGGACAAGGATCCGATCTGCGACCGGAGCAAGCGGCCGAAGATCCATAAGGTCGAGCCGGACGAGGCAAAACCCGGTACGAAAGTCATCATCAAGGGCGAAAACTTCGGCACGAAGGAATGCTTCCATGGCGTGGCCTTCAGCGCGATGGGCGCGGCCAAGATCGACTATAAGTTCGTCAACGACACCACCATCGAGGCCATCGTCCCGGATGCCAAGGCCGGCATGACGTTCATCGATGTCGTGGCCGGGGGCGGCAACGCCCGCTCCAGGGCATTCCTGGTCTATCCGAAGTAACTCAATCGTCCGGCGCGAGGGGTGAGGCGTTTGGGGGGCATCTCCTTCGTCTGACCCCTTACGTTTTCCGCCTTACGTTTCCTCCCCCTCTCCCTCGACAGCCGTTGAGCCCCTGTGCTACCTTACTCCCGCTTTTCCGGCCTTTCCCAGGCTCATTCGGCGCAGGATACCAGGGCAAAACCCATGATGTTTAAGAAAATTCTGGTGGCCAACCGCGGTGAGATTGCGATGCGGATCATTCGCGCCTGCCGCGAATTAAGCATCGGGACGGCTGCCATCTATTCCGAAGCCGACTCGACCGGCATCTACGTCAAAAAGGCGGACGAGGCCTATCTCGTCGGCCCCGGGCCGATGAAGGGCTTCCTGGACGGCCAGCAGATCGTGGATCTGGCCCGCCGCATCGGGGCCGACGCCATCCATCCGGGGTACGGCTTTCTCGCCGAGAACGCCGGCTTTGCCCATTTGTGCCAGGCCTCCGGCATCACCTTCATCGGACCGTCCCCGCAGGCCATTCATTTGATGGGGGACAAGATCCAGGCGCGCAACCTGGCAAAACAGGCCGGCGTGCCGATCGTGCCGGGCACGGAACAGGGCGTGACGAGCGTGGAGGAGGCCCTGGCCTTCTGCCGCAGCACCGGCTACCCGGTGATGATCAAGGCCAGCGCCGGCGGCGGCGGGCGCGGGCTGCGCGTCGTCCGGTCCGACGAGGACCTGCGCGCCAGCATGGAATCGGCCTCGCGCGAGGCGGAGGCCGCCTTCGGCGACGGCAGCGTGTTCATCGAGAAATGCATCGAGCGTCCGCACCACATCGAGTTCCAGATTCTCGCGGATCGCCATGGGAACATCGTCCACCTGGGCGAGCGCGACTGTTCGATCCAGCGCCGCCACCAGAAGCTGATCGAGATCGCGCCGTCGCTCGTCCTCACGCCTGAACTGCGCACCCAAATGGGCGAGGACGCGATCAAGATCGCACGCGCCGTGGACTACGACAACGCCGGTACGGTGGAATTCCTGCTCGACCAGGAGGGCCGCTACTACTTCATCGAGATGAACCCGCGCATCCAGGTCGAGCACACGGTCACGGAGCAGATCACCGCCGTGGACATCGTCCGGTCGCAGATCACGATTGCCGCCGGGATGCCGCTCGAAATCAAGCAGAGCGACGTCACGCTGCAAGGCCACTCCATCCAGTGCCGCATCAACGCCGAGGAGCCGCGGCACAACTTTCGGCCGGCCACCGGCAAGATCACGGCCTATCTGTCACCGGGCGGCATCGGCGTACGCATCGACGGCGCCGTCTACAAGGATTACGAAGTGCCGCCCCATTACGACGGGCTGCTCGCCAAACTGGTCGTCCGCGGCCGCACCTGGGAGGAAGCGGTCAGCCGGATGCATCGTTCCCTTGAGGAATTCGTGCTGCGCGGCGTGAAAACGACGATCCCCTTCATGGAACTGATCATGGAGGAACCCGATTTCCGGGCCGGCCGGTTCGACACCTCGTACCTGGAGACACACCCGGAGGTGTTCAGCTACCACGAGCACGGCGAACCGGAGGATTTGGTGGTGGCAATTTCCGCGTGCATTGCGGCCTATGAGGGGCTGTGAGACGCTGTCAGCGTTCGGCGAAGAGCGTTGGTCAGTTGATCCCGTTAAGCCCGTTTTGCCGGTTTATCGACTCGGTCCGAAACGGGCTGAACCGGCCAACGGGCACAACCAACCAAACATTCGTCACTAATGCTGACTGCTGATAGCTGAGAGCTGATGGCTCAAGGAAACATGGCAACACGTAAAGCCACAAAGATGGCAGACAAAGATAAGCCTGGGTTCGACATCGCGCCCGCGCCCGGCAAAAAAGTCCGGATCACGGACGTCGCCCTGCGCGACGGCCACCAGTCGCTCCTCGCCACGCGCATGCGCACGGAGGACATGCTGCCGGTCGCGCAGGAGCTGGACGCCGTCGGCTACCATTCCCTGGAGGTCTGGGGCGGCGCCACCTTCGATTCCTGCCTGCGCTTTCTCAAGGAGGACCCCTGGGAGCGGCTGCGGGCGCTGCGCGCCGCCATGCCCAACACCAAGCTGCAGATGCTGCTGCGCGGGCAGAACATCGTCGGCTATCGCCACTACGCCGACGACGTCGTGAATCGTTTCGTCGAACGCGCCGCGGCCAACGGGATTGATATCTTCCGGATCTTCGATGCGCTGAACGATGTCCGCAACATCGAGCACTCCGTCCGTTGCGTCAAACGGCAGGGCAAGCATGCCCAGGCCTCCATCTGCTACACGGTCAGCCCGGTTCACAGCCTGGACCGGTTCGTGGACCTCGCGAAGCGCATGGAGGACCTCGGCGCCGATACGCTCTGCATCAAGGACATGGCGGGGCTGCTGGCGCCGATGGACGCCTACCAGCTGGTCAAGCGCCTCAAGGCCGCGGTCCGGGTGCCGATCCAGTTGCACACCCACTACACCTCCGGCATGGCGTCCATGTCCTCGCTCATGGCCGTGCTGGGCGGCCTGGACCTGCTGGATACGGCCATCTCCCCGCTCGCCGGCGGCACCTCGCATCCGCCGACCGAAACGCTCGTCGCCACGCTCAGCGGCACGCCATACGACACCGGCTTGCAACTCCCCAAGCTCACGCCGATCGCCGATCACTTCCGGACCGCGCGGAAGAAATATCACCAGTTCGAAAGCGACTACAACGGCGTCGATGCGGAAATTCTCAAATCGCAGATCCCGGGCGGCATGCTGTCAAACCTGGCCGCCCAGCTCGCGGAGCAGCACTCGCTGGAGAAGATGAAGGACGTGCTCGAGGAGGTGCCGCGCGTGCGGAAGGACATGGGCTACCCGCCGCTGGTGACCCCCAGCAGCCAGATCGTCGGCTCACAGGCCACGCTCAACGTGCTGACCGGCGAGCGCTACAAGGTCATCACCAACGAGACCAAGAATTACTTCCTGGGCCTCTACGGCAAACCGCCCGGCCCGGTGAGCAAGGATGTGATGACCCGCGCCATCGGGAATGAGAAGCCGATCAAGGGCCGGCCGGCGGACCTACTCGACCCCGAAATGCCTGCGGCGATCAAGGAACTCGGTGGAAAAACCGCTTCGCTGGAAGACGCGATCACGCTCGCGCTGTTCCCCAATGTCGCCCGGGAGTTTTTCGAGGAACGTGCACGGGGCGAGCTCAAGCCCGAACCGCTCGCGCCGATCCCGGAGTCGGGCCCCAAGGTCGCGCACGAGCTGCACTTGGCGCCGATCGAATTCAACGTCACGGTGCACGGCGAGACCTATCACATCCGTGTCTCGGGATCGGGCCGGAAGGAGGAGGGCCGCAAGCCCTACTACATCCGGATCAACGACAAACTGGAGGAAGTCCAGCTCGAGCCGCTTCAGGAAGTCCTGGCCGGCGTGCCCGAGGCGCCGGATGCGGGCGACAAGGCCAAGCCCAAGCGCCCCAAACCGAGCAAGCCGGGCGACATCGCCTCGCCCATGCCGGGCCGCATCGTGAAGGTGCTGGTCGCCAAAGGGGACAAGGTCAAGGCCGACGATCCGGTGCTGATCATCGAAGCCATGAAGATGGAGAACCGTCTGCCGTCCCCGATCGCCGGCACCGTCGCCGCGATTTACGTCAACGAGGGCGACGACGTGAAGCCCGACGAAACGCTCGTGCAGCTCGAATAAGTCTTTCGCCACCATATGTTCGCGCGGTGCACCTCTCCCCTGCTGCTTACCGTCATGCTGACCGCTTGCGCGTCGACCTCCGATATTCCCCCCTGGTTCGACGGCCTTCAGCGGCAGCCGGTCCACACCGTCACGGTCAACGGCACCCGCATCGCCTATCTCGATGCCGGCGGCGGCCCGCCGGTTATCCTGATTCACGGCTTCGGCGGCTCCA
>DASWIN010000111.1:0-5509 GCA_036397655.1 Nitrospiraceae bacterium
GATGATCTCGCGCCCCTTGGTGGTGTGCAGCTTCATCTCTTCGAATTCGGACTCGGTGAGTTTGTCCTGCTTTTTCAGGATGGCATCCGGGATACCGATCTTCCCCATGTCGTGCAGGGGCGCAAAGAAGAAAATGTGTTCGATCTGCTCGTCGGTGAACCGGTACTTGGGGGCCAGCTCGCGGGCGATCAGCCAGGCGAAGTTCGACATGCGGTCGAGGTGGGAGCCGGTGTCCACGTCGCGGTGGTACACCATCGTGACGGCGGTCTTGAGGGAGGCCTGGAGGGTGTGGATGCTGGCCACTTCGTTGATGACCACGAGCGAGATCAGGTGCCCCACCATGTCCAGGTGGTGCAGGACCTCCTCCGTGAAGACGTCCTTGCCGCGGGAATTGAAGAACAGAAATCCGAAGAAGGTGCCGCTGACGTACATCGGCATCGTATAGCTGGAGCCGTACCCCCGCGCGCGGATCGCCTGGGTGTGCTTGTGCTGTCCCTGGTCGAACACGCCGAGATCGTTGACGACGCGGGGCCTGCTTTTTTTCAAAATGGCCTGGAGCGAGGGGGCCTCGCTCAATTTGGTGGAGTAATGCTGCAGGGGATTCTCCCCCTCTCCGCTGGCGAGGTAGGTCTTGAGCCAATCCGTTTTCTGCTCGTAGAGCGCCACCGCGATCCGCTCGATGGCGGGAAACCGCGCGCGCAACTGGGTCAACAGCAACCCCACCTTCTGTTCGAGCGACAGGTTCTTGTTCAGTTCGTCGAGGATGTCGCGGTGCTTGAACATCCCGCTGTCTTCGAGGGAAATGGGGGGCATGCCGCCCACTATAGCACCGAACCCCCGGCGAGCACACGCACGCGCCGGTAGCGGTAGATCTCTTCCTCTGCTCGCTGGGTGAAACCGGGACATGCAAGGTTTGTAGGATGATCACTACCGGCGTAGCCCGTGGAACTTGGCGAAGCGTTAACGGTGACAGACTTTCACGCGGTCTGTCACCGTTCTATTTTTTATTAGCTGAGGGCTGCTGGCGGGGTGGCGTGCCCCTGAGCGGAATCAGCCGAAGGAACGGGGTGCCCATCGAGACTTTGCCGGGAAGGAAAGCGGAAACTGACTGAGTCCGCGAAGGAATTTCCGAAGGATTCCGCCCGGCAAAGTCCGAAAGGGCCGTTCCGGGAGGCGCTGGAGCAAAGGGGCATGCCACCCGTGCCTCTTTATACAGGGCGTTTCATGCCGACGCCGGAGCGGTTCGCCCTTCGTCAGCCGCTGTCCTTCTGCGCGAGCACGGGATGGTGAACCGGCCGTGTCTTCGTCTCCGGAAGGACGCTCCAGCCGCCACGTTCACCCCCAGTTCCCCGCATTGACTTCGCCTTTTTCCGTCTGTTAAAGTGCACGGTCAATACATCAAAAATTTCAAGCCTTTCCGTGTTGTTGGAACTCGGTTCACGGAAGCGGGATGGATGTGTCGAGCGGCCGTCTTTGCGGCCTGTTTGATGATGTCCGGCAGGGTACAGGAGCGTAACCGCGTGAGCCTCGGTCTCATCCCTCAAGAGATTATCGAGCAAGTCAAAGATCGCACCGATATCCTCGATATTGTTTCCGGCTACGTGACCCTGTCGAAGGCGGGGCAGAACTTCAAGGGCCTCTGTCCCTTCCACTCCGAAAAAACCCCGTCGTTCATGGTCAGTCCCTCGCGCCAGATCTTTCACTGCTTCGGCTGCGGCGAGGGCGGCAATGCCTTTACCTTCGTGATGAAGATGGAAGGCACGAACTTCCCTGAAACCGTCCGCGAACTGGCCCGCAAGGCCGGCATTGCCGTGCCGGAAGTCGCGCCGGGCACCCGGCCGTCGCAGGATTCCGGCAACCGAGAAAAGTTGGAGCAGTTGAACGAGGCGGCGCAGGCCTGGTTCGCGCAGAATCTGACCAGCGCGGAGGCCGGCCGGGAAGCGCGGCTCTACCTGAAAGAGCGCGGCATGTTCGAGGACACGCTGGAGGCCTTTGGCTTCGGCTATGCGCCGGAAAGCTGGGACGGCCTGCTGAAATATCTATTGAAGGGCGGCTTTACGATCCAGGACCTGCTGGCGGCCGGCCTGATCGTCCAGAAAGAGAGCGCGGGGAAAACACCCAGGGACGCCTCCGGTTACTACGACCGCTTCCGTTCGCGCGTGATGTTCCCCATCCGCGACCTGCGCAAGAAGGTGATCGCATTCGGCGGCCGTATCCTGGGCGAGGGGATGCCCAAATATCTCAACTCGCCGGAGACGCCGCTCTTCAATAAGAGTCGTGCGCTCTACCTGTTGGAGAAGGCGCGCGAGGCGGCCGGCAAAACGGACACCCTGATCATCGTGGAAGGCTATTTCGACGCGATCGCGCTGCACCAGGCGGGCATCACGAACGTGGTGGCGACGCTCGGCACGGCGCTGACGCCGGACCACGTCCGGACGATCCGGCGCTACGTGAAGCGGGTCGTGCTGCTGTTCGATCCGGACGAGGCGGGCGTGCGGGCGGCGCTGCGGACGCTGGATCTGTTCATGGACAGTGCACTCGGCGTGAAAGTCATTTCGCTGCCGGACGGGGATGACCCGGACACGTTCATCCGGAATCAGGGCACGGAGGTCTTTGCACGCCTTCAAGAACTGGCGCCGAGCCTGCTGGATTTCGCGGTGGCCCACAGCCTGGAGAAAGCCGGCTCGACTTCGATCGAAGACCGCATCCGAAGCGTGGACGAAGTGCTGCGCATCCTCCAGAAGACGAACAACCGGTTGGAGAAGGAGGAATATACCAAGCGCGTGGCCGAGCGGCTGGGCGTGAACCAGCAGCGGTTGATCGAGCGCTATCCGGAGCTGAGGCCGCGCGAGCCGCGCCCGGCGCGCCGAGAGTCGCCTGCCGCGGCGGCGGCGCCGGCTGGCGCTCGGTTCAAGGGGGTGCCGGGGGAGCGGGACCTGGTTCATTTATTGTTGCAGGGGCAGTTGCTGCCCGAGGAAGTGCGGCGGCTGGACGCCGAAACCTTCTCGATGCCGGCCTGCCGGCGCATCGTGGAGATCGCCCTCGGGTCGCTGGACGAGGACGGCCGCGTCTCGGTGAGGGCCACGCTGGACGAAGGCCTGGCCGACGTGGCCTGCGCCACGGTCGTGACGGAGCTGTCCATGCTCGAGCAGCCGTACGATCACGTGCGGCAGCACGTGGCGGATTGCCTGGACCGGCTGGAAGGCAAGAAGCTGCAGGGCACGCTGGGGCTCCTGATCGCCCAGCTCCGCGCGGCCGAGCAGGAAGGGCGGACGGAGGACGCGCAGCGGCTCAATGACGAAGTGAACGCCTTACGAGTGCAGAAGTCCGGTGCGCTGGCTGCGGCGCAGCCGATGACCCCGAGCGTGTAGGAGTACCCATGGCCAAAGATGAAATGCTGGTCGAAGTCAAGAAGCTGATCTCCATCGGGAAGGAGAAAGGCTTCATCACCTACGACGAGTTGAACAGCTCGCTGCCGGCCGAGCTGGTCTCGTCCGAGCGGATGAGCCAACTGATGACGATTTTCGGCGAGATGGACATCGAGATCGTGGACGCGCCGGACGGGGAGCAGGGCCGCGGCAAGAAGCCGGTGGCACGGAAGGCGTCGGCCGACGAGGACCCGGACGACAAGGAGGAGAAGGAGGAATCGGAGGACAACGGAAAGCGGATCGACCTGACCCCCGGCGTGCTCAGCCGCACCGACGACCCGGTCCGGCTCTATCTCAAGGAGATGGGCAGCGTCGCGCTGCTGAGCCGCGAAGGGGAAATCGAGATCGCCAAGCGCATCGAAGAGGGCAAGAAGGACATGTCCATGGCGGTCTTCGGGCTGCCGATGACCATGGAGTACGTGCTGTCGATCGCGGACCAGATCAAGAAAGAGAAGATCAGCGTGCGTGAAGTCGCGCAGACGCCCTATGACGAGGACCTGGACGAGGAGGAGCGCGAGGAGCAGGAGCAGGACGACACGGAGCTGCGCAAGAAGACGCTCGAGGCGCTCGCCAAGGTGCGCAAGCCGACCAAGCCCGTCGTGGCGCTCTACAAGAAGCTGTGGAAGGCGCGGGGGAACCCGGCCAAGCAAAAGCGGATCAAGGCACAGATCAAGGAAGCCCGCGTGCCGGTGGTGGAGAAGATCGAGGGAATCTACTTCCACCCGCTCTTCAAGGACCGGCTGGTGCAGCGGGTGCGCCACGTGGGGCAGGAGATCCGCTCGGCCGAGCGCGAAATTTCGAACTGCTACCGGCGAGTCGGCGCCTCGGGCGAGGCAGGCGCGGCGCTGTTGCGCAAGCTCGTGCGGGACCGGCGTGGCCTGCTGGCGGTCAAGCGCAAATGCGGCCTGCCGGAGGAGTCGCTCCAGACCATCAGGAAAATCGCGACCGAGGCGAAGGCGAAGATCCGCCGGATCGAGTCCGAAGAGGCGAAAATGACCTCCGAGGACATCAAGGAGGCCGTCAAGCATCTCGACTTCGCCGACGACAAGATGAAGCGCGGGAAGGCGGAGTTGGTCGAGGCGAACCTGCGCCTGGTCGTCAGCATCGCCAAGAAATATACGAACCGCGGCCTGCAGTTCCTGGACCTGATCCAGGAGGGCAACATCGGTCTGATGAAGGCGGTGGACAAATTCGAATACAAGCGCGGCTACAAGTTCAGCACCTACGCGACCTGGTGGATCCGGCAGGCGATCACCCGCGCCATTGCCGACCAGGCGCGCACGATCCGCATCCCGGTGCACATGATCGAAACGATCAACAAGCTGATCCGGACCTCGCGGCATCTGGTGCAGAAGCTCGGCCGCGAACCCACTCCGGAGGAAATCGCCGAGCGGATGGACCTGCCGCTGGACAAGGTGCGGAAGATCCTCAAGATCGCGCGCGAGCCGATTTCGCTGGAGACGCCCATCGGCGAGGAGGAAGACAGCCATCTGGGTGATTTCATCGAGGACAAGAAGGCGGTGTCGCCGCTGGACGCGGCCATCCGTTATGACCTGCAGCGCCAGATCAACAGCGCGCTGGAGACGCTGACGCCGCGAGAAGAGAAGGTGCTGCGCAAGCGGTTTGGGATCGGCGAGAGCACGGACCACACGCTGGAGGAAGTCGGCCAGGATTTTGAGGTCACCCGCGAGCGCATACGTCAGATCGAAGCCAAGGCGTTGCGCAAGTTGCGGCATCCGAGCAGGAGCAAGAAACTCCGAAGTTTCGTGGAAAGCCTGTAGGGATGTTGAAAAAGACCTCCAGCGGCGTTCTCGGTCGTCCGTCTCCCTGCAACGTAGTTGCGTACGTATCACTTGAGACGGCCTTATGCGGCCTTGCCACGGGAACAGGCGCGTCTTGGCGCGCCGGGGGCGGGCGGGTGAGAACAGGGCCTTTTTGAACATCCCGGTCCGAGCATTCTGATAGCGGATTGGCTCTATCGATTGGGCGGGCGACGCGACCTTGGGGCCCATAGCTCAGGTGGTCAGAGCGGGAGACTCATAATCTCTTGGTCCCAGGTTCGAATCCTGGTGGGCCCACCA
>DASWIN010000112.1:0-5007 GCA_036397655.1 Nitrospiraceae bacterium
CGAAATGGCAACGCCGGGGTGTGTTGAGCGCATTAAACAAGCCGAAAGACGCCTTTGATATCGCTTGGAAGATGATCAAGCGTTTCGCACCCTATCTGCTCATCGCAGGCATGGCCGTAGCCGCCCACTTTACAGGGCTGCTGCAACCGCTGAATTGGCATCTCAGCGATTTTCGCATGGAGCTCCTGGAACGCGAGGCGAGCGGCCAGCTCTTGATCGTTCAGATAGACGCCAAGTCCCTGAGAGAACTCGACGTTTGGCCCTGGCCTCGGGCTTACCATGCAACAGTGATCGACCGCCTCGTCGCGGCCGGGGCCAGTGAAATAGCGCTCGATATTGATTTAAGCTCGCGTGGCGTCCTGGGGCCGGATGATCCGCTGGTGAATTCGGTCAAACGCGCCTCGGAAAAGGTAATACTTCCCGTATTCCAGCAGGGCGCTCAAGGGCGGCGCGACCAGTCGAACCTGATGAAAACTCAACCGCTGCCCGATCTGGCGCGTTCGGTTCAACTGGGCGGTGCCAATGTCTTTGCGGCGGAGGATGGCCTGGTTCGGCAAGTCGAGGCCGTAACGTCGATCGAGGATCAGCGCTTTCCCGCTATCTTTACCCTGCTCGCGGGACCCGCGTATCTCGATCATGGAACATTTCACATAGATTTCGGCATTCGCGCCGCAAGCATCCCGCGACTGTCCTATGTGGATGTGTACAAAGGGCGATTCGACCCTGCCGCCGTGCGGAACAAGAAGATCATCGTCGGCGCAGTGGCTGCGGAACTCGGCGACAACTTCGCCGTGCCGGCGCAACGCATCATCTCCGGCACCGAGCTCCAGGCACTCGCTTTTGAAAGCTTGATCCAGAACAGGGCTGTTGGCCGCATATCCCCCTGGGTGTTGATCGGAATCGCCGCGATTATCTGCTTGGCCTTCGCATTTCCTCGTCTTCGGAACTCATGGGGACTTAGCGTAACCGCAGGCATGGTCATCATCATCATCGTGGAAGTCGCAGCGCTTGCTGTTAGCGATAAGCTCCCGTTGATCCTCCCCAATGCCATCTGGATTGCAACCGCCGCGATGGCCGCATTGTTCAACGTCGGCCTTACACTCAAGGTGCGCGGCGAGCAAATCCTCAATCACAAGCTCGATCAACGTCGACGCCGACGCCTGATGCATGCCGTCATGGAGCAGGCGTTCGAGGGGATCGTCGTGGCGCAAACCAACGGCGTCATCCGCGATGCCAATGCAGCCGCCTCAAAGCTACTTCGCATCCCGAAAGAGCAAATGATCGGGTTGCGGGTGCAAGATTTTCTCCCCGCGATCACACAGGCAATGCAACAGGGCGAAACGTCCGCCCCGCCAGTGGCGGGCGACGACGGATCCGGTCATCTCGCACCTGTCGAACAGCAGGTCTCGTGTTTTGACGGTGACACGATCGATGTCGAAATGGCTCTGACCAGAGTTTCGCTGAACCAGGATTTGAACAACATGGAGCTCCTGGTCATAGCGATGCGCGATATCGGTCAACGAAAGGCTGCCGAGCGAGCCCGGGATGAGGCGCATCGCAAGGCGCTCGAGGCGGATCGCACGAAAACCGAGTTCCTTGCCAATATGAGCCATGAACTGCGCACGCCCCTCAATGCAATCATCGGTTTTTCCGAGGTCATCGAAAGTGGAGCCTTCGGTGCCGTCGACCCGCCGCAGTATCGCGCGTACGCGTCGGACATCCACACCAGCGGAATGCATCTATTGACGATCATAAACCGGATTCTGGATATCTCCCGGGTCGAGTTGGGTGAAGTCGAGGTGCAATGGGACGAGGTGAATCCCGAGGCACTTGTGAGCGAATGCATCGACATTGCCAAGGGGTGGCACCTCAGCAAGACGAAAGACCTCAGCTATTCGGTCCAGCCCGGAGTGGAGAGATTGATCGCCGATCCCGGCCTAATGAGACAGATTCTCATCAATCTCATTTCAAACGCCGTCAAGTTCACCAAGGCCGACGGCCGGATCGCGGTGATGGTCCAGGGAACGTCCAAATGTCTTGAAATTCGTGTCACTGATAACGGAATAGGAATACCATCGGAGGCCCTTGGGAAAATCACGAATCCATTCGTCCAGGTCGAAGGGGCCTTCTCACGCGAGCACGGCGGGGTCGGCCTTGGACTCTCCCTGGTTGACCAGTACGTCAAGTTGCTTGGCGGCACGCTGGGGTTCGAAAGCGAGTTGGGAGGCGGGACCACCGCCATTGTCAGACTCCCGAACTCGAGCCAGTCTTTCGGTCAAACAAAAGTGGCGGCAGCTTAAGCGTGTGGATTCTTGAGTTGCCGCGATCTGAAACTGGACCGGTGCCGCCCAACATACGGCCCTTGCCAAAATCGTGCGGTCCGCCACTTTCGCGTCCAGGTCCACTCTTTTCTCTGTAAGCGGATTAGGGCGAGGTAGATCCGGTCCTTTAACCGACCCGAGGCCGCCGCGATCTGTCTGATCACGACCGTACCGGCAACTCGCCTTGATGGGGCGCGTCAGGCCTCTATCCCCTCCCTAACATCATAAGGGCGAATCAGCACGTCCGCTGGGATTCGCATTTCCTCATTGAGCTTCCGGATCATGTTGATGGTGAGGGGGCGCTTGCGCGAAAGCACCTCGGACACCCGTGCGCGGGTCTCGATCATCGGTTCCAGATCTTTGCGGGCCAGACCAAGCGCCGCCATGCGGTGAAGGATAGCCTCGATCGGATCGGGATCCTCAATCCGGTGATGCTCGTGCTCCCATGCCCCAACAAGGGTCGTCAGCACGTCAAGCCGGTCGCCCTCCGGCGTGTCTGGTTTGGCATCCATCAGGCGCTCTATCTTTTTGAGAGTAACTTCGTAGTTCGCCGTGGTTTTGATCGGCGTAATGTCAATCGGCCAATTTCCTATACACAGGCTCATTCCAAGGATAGAACGGCGCAATACTGCCCCAGGCCTTTAAGCTCTCTGCAAACGTTCTCAGCCTCGGCTGAATCGGCGAAGTGTGCCGCGAGAATGCGATAGAAGATCCCTTGCTCGCCCAGATCGACCGGTTTGACGAGAAGAGACTTGCCCGCAAGCTGAGACGGGTGGGCCGCTTTGAGCTCGGCCCACGAGGGCCGGACGTTGTCTTCTATCTGCACCGATTCCAGGTGAATGGCGTAGTCGCCCGACCCCGGCGGAGCAGGTGTCGCGGCGGCGGTTCCTTCGGGCTTGCGCGGGGGTTCAGGCTCGCCGAGTGCCTCGCGTATCAGGGGAGCCAAATTCTCGCGCACCCTCTGTTGCTCGAGGACCCAGGGCTCGTCGGCTGACTCTGCCAGGATCCTGTCCCAACGCTCGACCGCCTCCCAGGCGTGCTGAGGTTGGCCATCGGCGAGAAAGGCCGTTGCAAGGTTTTCCAGCAGCCCGCCTAGGTCCCGGGCGGTCGCCTCATGCTCGTAAGCGATGGTGAGGGCGGCTTCGAATTGCACCACCGCATCCGCGTAGTTCCCTTTATCAAACGACTGGAAGCCCGCGATCTTGTGCTTCTGCCAGGTCGCGGCCGCCACCGCCGGGATCGAGATGCCGAGGAGAAAGGCAAAACAGAGAAGAGATCTGAGGCTCTGGAACATGGATCTCGCTCAAACATTCTCTCTCGAAACATGCTGGACACTTGTGGTTGAGCGACTAATGGTAGAAGATTACACTCGTAGAACAGGAATCAGGCATCAGAATTTCGTCGAATTCCTTGTGAGCAGTTATTGATCGGCGCGGGGCGTGGTTTGGGGCATGAACCTCGATGAAGGATCCCTCCAAGACCTCCCTCCCAGGCACATTGCGATAATCATGGATGGCAATGGACGCTGGGCGCAGTCTCGTGGTCTGTCACGCTTGGCCGGCCATAGTCGTGGTGCGGAGGCCCTGCGCCGAACGGTCACCGCGGCTCGCGAGCTGGGCCTCGACTATCTCACGGTCTTCGCGTTTTCTTCGGAGAACTGGGAGCGTCCCGCCGCCGAGGTCGAGGGCCTGATGGGGTTGCTGCGGCGCTACCTCAGGGGCGAGGTCGCCGAGCTTCACGAGAACGGCGTGCGTCTCCGGTTCATCGGCGAACACGACCGCCTGCCGGGCGACATCGTCGAGTTGATGGCAGATGCCGAAAGCCTCACCAGGGGCAACGAACGGTTGACCCTCACTGTGGCGGTTAATTACGGCGGCCGCAGGGAGTTCGTTCTGGCCGGCCGGCGTCTGGCCAGGGCTGCAGTTGGCGGGGTGTTGGATCCGGATAGCATCGGCGAGGATGAAGTTGCTAGCGTCCTGTTCACGGCGGATATTCCCGACCCGGATCTGATCGTCCGGACCGGTGGGGAGCGGCGGATCAGCAATTTCCTCTTGTGGCAGTCGGCTTACAGCGAGTTTGTTTTCCTCGACAAATATTGGCCCGACTTCGGCAAGGGGGATCTGGAGGCGGCTATTCGCGAATACCAAAGCCGCCATCGACGCTATGGCGCGGTGGTAGACGCCGGTTAGAGGCGGATGTCGACCGGGAGGCGGCGCCGGCGAGCGCAAGAATCCTAACTTGGCGCCTGCAACAGTCTTTCCCACCTGAGAGCGCTGGCGACGATCTCGGACAGGTCATCGTGGGCGGGACGCCATCCCAGGACATCGCGAATTCGGGAAACATCGGCGAACAGGGCTGGCGGATCGCCGGCACGTCGAGGGCCGGAACGGATAGCCAGATCGCGGCCCGAGACCTGCTGGACCGTCTCGAGCACCTGCCGGACCGAGAAGCCATGGCCATAGCCACAGTTGAGCACGCGGCTCTCGCCGCCGGCTTCGAGGTATCGGAGGGCCAAGACATGGGCGTCGGCCAGGTCGCTCACATGGATGTAGTCGCGAATGCAGGTGCCGTCGGGCGTGTCGTAATCCTCGCCAAAGACGGTCACGCTGTCGCGCAGGCCCACCGCCGCCTCGCACGCCACCTTGATCAGCTGAGTGGCGTTCGGCGTCGACTGGCCCGCCCGACC
>DASWIN010000113.1:0-2623 GCA_036397655.1 Nitrospiraceae bacterium
CGGATCCTTCGACACAATTTTCGCAATCAGCTCGATATAGGGCACGCGGTCCGACTCGGACCCGTCAGTCGGCACGATGACCGCGCGCATCGGATCATTCACGAAGAGGTTCAGCATGGGCGGGAGGGCCTCCCTCGGAATCCGCCGGAAGATCTCGTACTCCGGGTCGGTACGAACGGATTTGCGGTCTTTCGACGCAGGTGGCGCGCCGGCCCGTTCGACCCACTGGGCAAAAAACCACCGCAGCTCGCGGCCTGCCGTTTCCGCAAAAACCTGCTCCACCTCCTTCCAGCCCGCATACCGGCCGCTGTACCGCGCGACCAGGAGGCGAAGGCCCCGCCAGAAATTCTCTTCGCCGATTTCCCGCCGCAGCATGTGGAACACCATCGCGGATTTTTGATACCCGATGGCGGTGTCCCGCTGATCGGACTTCCGCTTGAACTGCGCAACCGGGTAGTCCTCTTCCGGCCTGACGTACACGGCATAGCCCAGCAGCATCATGCGGCGCTGCTCGCGGGCCTGCTCCGGCGTGCCCGTCAGCTCTTCGTAATAGTAATTGGCCAGGTAGGTCGTCAGGCCCTCGACCCAATTGCCCTGTTCGACTGCGTTGAAGACGGAGTTGCCGATCCACGAATGGACGATCTCGTGACCCAGCGCATAGGGCTGGACGTAGCGCCGCTTGACAATCCCGCTGCCCAACAGGGTGAACGACGGCATGCCCAGGCCGCTGGCGAAGAAATTCTCCACCACGGCGAACTTCGGAAAGGGATAGGGCCCCAGGATCCTGACATAGGTGTCGAGGTAGCGGATCGAGGCATCCAGATATTCGTCCGCCAGGCGCGCCTCGTCCGGAAACAGATAGGCCGCGATCTCGATGCCCTTCCAGTTCCGCCGCTTCACGACGAACCGGTTGGCGACCAGCGTGAGCGCCTCCGTTTTCTCCGCCACCTCCCAGTCGGCCACCGCCACGGCCTCCTGGACCGTTCGGGCAAGCTGGCGCCCGTGCGTAACCGCTGTCCAGTCGCCGGGCGTCTTCGCGCGCAGGGCGAAGGTCGCCAGCGAGCCGGGCAGATCCGGATACCACCGCGTCTCTCCGCTCAGATAGACGCCCTCGGCGCCGATATGGCCGGCGGTCTCGCTCGGGGTGACGAAGCGCAAATGCCGCGGCTCGCGGGGCGGTTCGTTGATTTCACCGCGATAGTGCCACAGCAATGTGACCGTCTCATCCGCCTGCAACGGACGGCTGAAGCGGACGGTGACGGCCTGCCCGGCTCCATCTGGACCGGAGGCCGGTCTCGCGTGAAAGGACAGCCGGCGCGAGCCGGCCGGCCGCTGCTCCACCACCAGCCGCACGTTCAGTTTGCCGTGCAGCGTGAAGGCCGCTTCCTGGACATCGTCCGCCAGGGCCCGAACCGTCATTTGGTCTACGGCAAGCAGTTCGTGCCGATCGGGAAGCAGCTTCACTTCCAGGTTGTGGTGGAGGATCTCAGCCTGGCGCGCGGCCTGGGGAGCTGATTCGGATGCCGGGGACTCGGCATGGGTAAGGTCGGCGGCGCAGCAGCCCAGCGCGAGGGCGACGACGATGACCTGCCGGCGCATCATCGTTCACTCCTTCCCGAAGAGCGCGTCCGCAAACGCAGGCGCATCGAAGTCTTGCAGGTCTTCGGCGGATTCCCCCACGCCGATCAGCCGGACGGGAATCTTCAACTCCTCGGCAATGGCCACCACCACGCCGCCTTTCGCCGTGCCGTCGAGCTTCGTCAGCGCGATGCCGGTCACGCCGACCGCCTCGTGAAACTGCCTGGCCTGCGACAGGGCATTCTGGCCGACGGTGCCGTCGAGCACCAATAACACCTCGTGCGGCGCGCCCGGCAGTTCGCGGGCCAGCACCCGCTTCACTTTCTTCAGCTCCTCCATGAGATTGGCCTTGGTGTGCAGCCGTCCGGCCGTGTCGATCAGGACCGCGTCCACGCCGCGTGCCTTGGCGGCGGCGACCCCGTCGAACACGACCGCCGACGGATCGGCCCCCTGTTTGTGCCGGATCACGTCCACGCCGATCCGGCCTCCCCACAGTTCCAATTGCTCGATCGCCGCGGCGCGGAACGTGTCGGCCGCCACCAGCAGCACGGTCATCCCCTCTTGCTTCAACCGTTGCGCCAGCTTGGCGACCGTGGTCGTCTTGCCGACGCCGTTGACGCCGACGGCCAGCATGATGAACGGCTTGGAGCTGTTCGTGATCTGCCGGTCGATCGGTTCGCGCTGGCCTGCCTGCAAGGTGTCCAGCACAGCCGCGCGCACAACGGCGCGCACGTCCCCTGCAGCGGCTCCCTCCTCCCGGATGCGGTCCATCAATTTGGAAACGGTCCGGACGCCGATGTCCGATGCGAGCAGCGCGGCCTCCAGTTCCTCCTGCGCGGCGGGATCGAGCGCGCGGCCGGTGATCCGGTCCAGTGACCGGCTCAGGGCCGTGCGCGTCTTGGCTAGTCCTTCTTGCAGACGTTGGAATAAACTCATTCTTATACTCCGAGCGAACAGCTAATAGCAGGCAGCGAGTAGCCGGAAGAAGGGGCCAAGACGGACCTTTCACAACGAACTCTGAGCTATTTGCTATTCGCTGCTCGCT
>DASWIN010000114.1:0-2884 GCA_036397655.1 Nitrospiraceae bacterium
CGAGGTCGACGCGCCCGGCCTGCAGCGCCGCAATGCCGTGGTTGACGAGGAGGCCTACCTCGTCGGGCCGAAGCGCCAATAACTCCTGGTAGAGCCTCAAGGCCTCCGGATAGCGGCCCGCTCTGTGATGGTCGAGCGCACACTCGAGGATCGCGGACAGGTTTGCGGGAGGCTCCACCATCTCCATCACCGTTCGGTCGATTGCCGGCGCCCGATGGTCATGGCCATTGCGCTCCGTTCCAACAACCCGTGTGGGCTGCCATAGGTCAACGTCGTGTGCCGGGCCCGCGGGCATGCCGTCGAAATGGCTTCGAGCCAGGACTGGGCCCTCCGGCCTTGGTAGAAACCTGAGGGCCGCAGCCGATACTGTTCCAGTGTGCTTCGCCGAATGCAACAGGAGTGACGCGGAACCGGCTGGCCCGGCACGCTGGCGGTGGTCGCGCCGCTTGCCCGACGCCTGGGCCGCGTCGCCACGGCGCGGCGTGGAGGTGTGCCGCTCGCATGGCCGGTTATGGCCGAACGCCGAGGTTTTTCGCCGCGGGCGGGAGCCATCCATCCACCTCCCGACCGGCGGAAGGTTCACCCAGAGGTTTGATCCATCCGAGCTCGATTGACACCGGTCGCTGCGTTTGCCCGGGTAACACCGGGCCTGCCTCGCCTACAGGCGTCCCCGGACTGCTGCCCGTTCTGGTCCTTGGGCGATCTTCTGATTCCTTGCGGCGACCAGGAACATCCGTCCAATATTGTTCGCGCCGTGGATCTTCCGAGGGGCGCCTGGCGAGAAGGACGGAGTCATGACGCAACGCGGCAAGGAGCGCAAAGAGCTCAAACGCCTCGCCATTGCGTCAGCCACGTTCCTTTCCGCCGTCTTCGCTCTTCACAATGTCGCCGTGATTTACAGCGGCAATTCCGAAAGCTTTTCATTTGGGCTGAAGCATATCTTCCTGGTTGCGCTCGCGGCCTTCGTGGTCACCGCCCTCGTGCTGAGTTTTCCTGCGGTCGTGTTGCGCAACGCGCCGTTGAGGGTTTACGCCTATTCCCTGTGTTTCCTTGCGGCGGCCGCCTGGATTTATAGCGGATTCCTGGTATGGGACTTCGGTCACTTGGACGGCGGGGGATGGGACTTTAGCAAATTCGACAAATTCAGGTTCTATGAAATATCGGGACTTATTGCGGCCTGGTTCGCATTCTATAAAGTGGTCGTAAACGGGCCGAGAGTTTTCACCTATTTGTTCCTGTTCTTGAATTTGGCTTTAACGGTACCCACCGCGCTGGCCCTCGTCAGAGATCCCAACCAATCGTCGTTGCAGCCGCGGTCCAATCTCGAGGCGATCTTCCGTTTTTCGCGTCAGCAGAACGTATTGATCGTGCTCATGGACGCCTTTCAATCCGACCTCTTCGACGATCTCCTGAAGGAAAACTCATCGCTTGCCAAGGCGTTCACCGGCTTCACCTATTTCCCGGACACCGTCGGGGTCGCCGCCTCCACTTACCTCACCCTGCCGTCCATCCATTCCGGGCAGATCTATCAGGCAGGGATGAACCTGCGAGAGTTCTACGCAAAGAACATCCGCGAGGGCTCGTTCCTGAATGATCTGGCGGCGGCCGGTCACGAGGTCACGCTTGTCAATCCGATTCAGGGGGAGTGTCCGCAACTGATCGAACTCTGCATAGAGAGCGACGAAGTGTTGCACGGCAAGGGATGGGCGCTGCTGATGGAAACGGCGTCCCTTCTCGACCTGTCGCTGTTGAGGATGGTCCCGCTGTTCTACAAGAAGGCAGTCTATAACGAGCAGTTCTGGGTCATTGCCCCGCTCGCCCGCGCCCAGCTGGGCCAGCTCGATCGCAACCAGCCGGAGCATGTTGCGGCAAATCGGGTTCTCGAAAAGATCGCCGCGCAGGGGGGCAGCACTGGCGATCGCCCGGTCACCAAGTTCATTCACCTGCTGAGCACACACCCGCCTTATGTCCTCGATTCCGCCTGCCAGGTACGTGGCGACAGCGTGCCGGACCGACGGGTGGCGGCGAGGTTGCAGGCCAAATGCGCGGTTGAGGCCTTCTCGCAATTGCTGGACTACCTGCGCCGCGAAGGACTCTACGACCGGTCGCTGATTCTCCTCATTGCCGACACCGGCGCGGGCTTGACCAGCAGCTACGCCGCTCGGGACCCGAAGGCGCCCATGTGGGGGCGGCTTGTCGGCCGCGCCAACCCGATCTTCCTGGCCAAGCCGCCGGGCGCCGAAGGGGCGCTGCGACAAAGCGCGGCGAACGTTCAGCCATCCGATCTTGCGGCGACGGTCTGCGCAATCGTGCGGCACTGCCACGACCACGACGGGATATCCGTGTTCAGCACGATGGCGATGGCGAAACGGTCGAGGATTTTCCGGCACTACACCTGGCGGAACGTCTATTGGAACCTGGACGCCCTGACCGACATCCGGGAATTCGAGGTGGAAGGGCCGGTCTGGGAGCGGCAGTCCTGGACAAACTATACCCAAAGCGACCGGGGCAGATTCTAGCTTGAAGCGCGAACGGATTGGGGACCGCGTTTCCGGTAGCCATGAGGCCGCGTCCGCGTGATGCGATCGGGTTCCGATGGCGGCTGCCGGCTCTGCCTCTTCCTCGCATCCGACCCGACATGGCCACGGCATGTCGCTGGCAACGGCCGAAAGCCGCTCCGGCTCGCTGCGGGCCTCGGTCGGCCAACGGCAAACGACGGGCGGCCGGGCCCGGGCCCCTGCGCCGCCACCCGCCTCGCTGGCCGGGACTTGGCCGTGCCGGAGTGACCTAATTCAGTCGACCCTTATGCCCCAAGTGAATGTGGGCCAGCTGGCCGTAACTGTTTTTCAGGTTGAGCCGAATGCCGGCCTCGGCTCCGGTCCGG
>DASWIN010000115.1:0-3692 GCA_036397655.1 Nitrospiraceae bacterium
GTGGACAGACTGGAACTGGCGGTCGAAATTGATCGGCGTGCGGGAGAAGCCGGGATCCGGCAGGACGTCTTGCTCGAGATCAACGTGGGCCGTGAGGCGACGAAGACCGGATTCTCGCCGGACGGGGCGGCGGATGCCGTGACGGGGCTCGAGGCCCTGCCGAACCTGGCGGTGAAAGGCCTGATGGCGATTCCGCCGCAGGGTCCGGATGCAGAAGCATCGCGTCCCTCTTTTCGGGCCCTGCGCGAACTGGCCCGTTCACTGGCGAGCCCGCAGCTGAAACGGGTTCGGATGGAGGAATTGTCCATGGGCATGTCCCGTGATTTTGAGGTGGCGGTCGAAGAAGGGGCGACGATGGTTCGAATTGGAACGGCGATCTTTGGAGAGCGGCATGGCTAAATCGGGGAAGGCGGCGACCATCGCGATGATCGGCTCCGGCCAGATGGGCGAAGCCCTGATCGGAGGATGGCTGGCGGCGAAAACGGTGCCGCCCGAGGCGCTCGTTGCGACGGATGCCAGCGCCGAGCGCCGCGATCTGATGAAGCGACGGTTCGGCATCCGCACCGGAACGGATAACCGTGATGCGGCGTCCTGGGCCGATGTGGTGGTGCTGGCGGTGAAACCGCAGATTCTCGACGGGGTGATGAAAGAGCTGTCGTCCGCGCTGGCAGGGAAGCTCGTCCTCTCGATTGCCGCCGGCGTCACGATCGCGCATCTCGCCAGGCTGGCCCCGAAAGGCGTGCGTGTGGTGCGCGTCATGCCCAACACGCCGGTCCTGGTCGGCGACGGGGTGTCGGCGCTGTCGTTCGGGGATGGCGTAAGCGACAAGGATCAGCAACTGACCCGCCGCCTGTTCGAGGCGGTCGGCCGGGCGGTGGTGGTGGAGGAAAAGCTGATGGATGCCGTCACCGGTTTGAGCGGCAGCGGTCCGGCCTATGTCTTTATGGCGATCGAGGCCCTGGCGGATGGGGGTGTCAAGATGGGGCTGCCCCGCACGGTCGCGGATCTCCTAGCGGCGCAAACAGTCCTGGGGGCGGCCCGCATGGTGCTGGAAACCGGCGAGCATCCGGCCAAGCTGAAGGACCGCGTGGCCTCGCCGGGAGGGACGACGATTGCAGGGTTGCATCGACTGGAGCAGGGCGGCCTTCGCGCCGCGCTGATGGCGGCGGTGGAAGCGGCGGCCAAACGGTCGGAGGAGTTAGGGCGTTCGGGCTGACCGTCGTGTTCGCGCAACGCGCGATGGAGAGAGGTGAGCTGGCGGTTTGGCCTTCTCCCTTGCTCGCAGAACGCGCACTCGCAGACGGTGCTCGCCATGGGTAAGGGGCGCGCAGTCACAGTCAGCCCGGCGCCCTAGTAGGGGAGAGGAATAGAAGGAAGCACTGATGTTTGTTGCCGGTAATGCGTTGCAGGGTTTTGCCAGGATTCTGGAAATCGTCCTGCAGTTGTACATGTGGATCATCATCGCCCGTGCGCTGATTTCCTGGGTGAATCCGGATCCGTGGAATCCGATCGTGCAGTTTCTGGATCGTGTGACCGAGCCGGTGCTCGCGCCGATCCGGCGGTGGATGGGCTGGGGGATGGGCCTCGATCTGTCTCCTCTGGTGGCCATCCTGATCATCTATTTCCTGCAGTATGCGCTGGTCGGTTCCCTGTACGAGATGGCCATGCGCATGCATTAAGCGAACACTTGCGAGGTTGATATGAGAATCACGCCGCTCGACATACAACACATGGTGTTCAAGGTCTCCCTGCGGGGCTACAACCGGCAGGACGTGGACCGATTCCTGGAGCAGATCGCGCAAACGGTCGATGAGTTGAACCGGGAAACGGCCGCCCTGCGGGAAAAGCTTGGCTCGAGCGAGGGGCAGCTGGTCGACTCCCGCAAGGCCGAGACGGCGCTGACGAGGACGCTCGTGTTGACCCAGACCATGGCGGAGGAGCTGAAGGCGGCGGCCAAGCGGGATGCCGAATTGATCGTCAAGGAAGCGGAGATGATGGCGTCGGATCTGCTGAAGCACGCCCGCCAGGAATTGGCCACGCTCCAGCACGAAATCTCCGACCTTCGCAAGCAGCGCGTGATGGCGATCGAACGGCTGCGAGGCACGTTGCGGACCTTCGACCGGGCCTTGACGATGGAAGAACAGGACGGCGATTCTTCTGTCGGTATCGAGCCGATGGTGGATGATGAGCCGATGACCGGCCCCGCATCTCGTTGACGAGCCGACGACTCTCCCCGGACAGGCATGAGCCGCTCTGATCCCATCGCCGATGCCCTGGACGCTGCGGTGGCCGGCGGGGTGTTTCCCGGAGCCGTGTTGCACGTCCGTCTCCGCGGGGCGCCTGTCTATCATCGGGCTGCCGGCTGTGCCGCGCTGATCCCTGCGCGGGAACCGGCCCGTGTGGAGACGATCTACGATCTGGCGTCGCTGACCAAACCCCTGGCCACTACTACGGCGGTGTTGCGTCTGGTTCAGGACGGTCGGTTACGCGTGGATGATCCGGTGCAACGGCATGTCGAAGAATTGAAGGGCAGCGCCATCGGCGAGGCGACGGTCTATCATCTGCTGACGCACAGCGCGGGCCTGCCGGCCTGGCGGCCGCTCTATGAACGGATCGCGGAAGAGGATCGCCGCACGCCCGGAGTGTGGGGCGGCCCGGCGGCACAACGCATGATGCTGACGCTCATCAGGCAGGAATCTCTGGCGAATCCGCCCGGTGCACGCAGCGTCTACAGCGATCTGGGATTCATTCTCCTGGGCGCACTCGTCGAACGGGTCAGCGGCAGCGTGCTGGCGGTCTATTGCCGGCGGGCTGTGTTTCAGCCGATGGGGGCATCGTTGTTTTTTCTCGGGCGGCAGTCCGCAGGGTCTGGAGTCGCGACCGTCCCGGATGCGGCGCTCATTGCGCCGACGGAAGACGATCCCTGGCGCGGGCGGTTGCTTCGCGGCGAAGTGCACGACGAGAACGCGCATGCGCTCGGCGGCGTCGCCGGCCACGCCGGCCTGTTCGGGACGGCCTCGGCCGTGTCCGCCGTGGTCGGTCATTGGTTGGATAGCTACATGGGGCGGAGTCGTGTCCTGCCGTCGGATCTGGTTAAACAGTTCACGAGGAGGCAGGAGGGAATCGCCGGGTCCAGCTGGGGGCTGGGCTGGGATACGCCGTCGGCGCCCTCGTCCTCGGGGAGCCGGTTTTCAGCGGTCTCGTTCGGTCACTTGGGCTATACCGGCACCTCGATTTGGATCGATCCGATAAAAGAGTTGGAAGTGGTGCTGCTCTCCAATCGCGTGCATCCGACGAGACGCAACGAGGCGATCAAACAGTTCCGGCCGCTGATTCACGACATCATTTATGACGAGCTGGTGGCGGGCAGCCGGTAGCGAATAGCTTCGGAGAGGAGAGCACCATCATTCAGAGCTGATAGCTGTTCGCTACCAGCGGTTGGCTATTTATCGGGATAATCCACCCAGGTTTCTTTTTCCGCCAGGTAGCGCTTGCCTTTGAAATTCGGCCTCGTACGCATCCGCATAAATCCCAACTCCTGCAGTTTGTCGACGATGCTGGCGACGGCGGCGCTGATCGTGGGTGTGGTCTGGCCGGTGGCGGTCAGGGCTTCGTACATCACGCTGCCGGTGTAGCCCTGCGCGCTCCTGTTGACCTGGATTGAACGGCTGAAGTAGCGATCGCTCGGATCG
>DASWIN010000116.1:0-4134 GCA_036397655.1 Nitrospiraceae bacterium
CGCGACCCTATCAGGCGGAACTGGATCGGGTCACAGCGGAATTACAGCTTGCCCATGCTCGGCTCGACCTCGCCAAGAGCGATTATGCGAGAGCCAAAAAGCTGCTTCAATTCCGTGCTATTTCCCAAGAGGAAGCCGACACCCGAGCGGCGACTCAGCGACAGGCCCAAGAGTCGGTCGAAGCCGCACGCGCTGCTGTGAAGGCGGCGAAGCTCAACGTTGAATTCACCCGTGTCACCGCGCCCATCACTGGACGCATCAGCCGTAAACTCGTCACCGAGGGCAACCTCATCAACGGCGGAACAGCCGAATCCACCTTGCTGACCACGATTGTCTCCCTTGACCCCATCCACGTCTATTTCGAGGCGGACGAGCGGTCGTTTCTCAAGTACACCCGCCTCTCATTGAATGGGAAGCAACCCGGTTCCCGCGAATCGCCGAGTCCCGTCTATGTTGCTCTCGCGGACGAACAGGGATTTCCTCACAAGGGGTACGTGGATTTTGTGGATAATCGGCTCGATCCGAACACCGGGACGATGGCGGGACGGGGCATCATCCCCAATCCTGACCTGATGCTGACTCCCGGTCTATTTGCGCGTGTCCGTCTGCCGGGAAGCGGCAAGTATGAGGCGCTCATGATCCCCGACGAGGCAGTTGGAACCGATCTTTCGCAAAAATTCGTCTACGTCGTGAACGTTCAGGAGATCATAGAATATCGGGCGGTGCAATTGGGCCCGAAAATCAACGGCCTGCGAGCGATCCGAGAGGGACTCAACCCTGAAGATTGGGTGATCGTGAATGGCGTCCAGCGGGCAAAGACAGGCCTGAAGGTCGATCCGCAGGAGCAAGAGCTGTCCGCCGACCACGATTTCTCAAACCCGGAGGCATACTCCTCCACTTCCGGCCGGACCGTTCCAGCCGGGCCTGACAGGGCGCGATGAGGCGATGAAACTCTCCGAGTTCTTCATCGATCGACCGATCTTCGCCACGGTACTGTCGCTCGTCATCGTGATCGCTGGTGCGATTGCCTACTTCACTCTGCCGGTGGCGCAATACCCAGAGGTGGTGCCGCCGACCGTCGTGGTGCGGGCCAGTTATCCCGGGGCGACTCCGGAAGTGATCGCCGACACGGTGGCCACCCCGATCGAACAGGAGGTCAACGGCGTCGAGGACATGCTCTATATGTCGTCGCAAAGCACCAGCGACGGTCAAATGCAATCGACGATTACGTTCAAGCTGGGCACCGATCTCGATACAGCCCAGGTGCTGGTCCAAAACCGCGTTGCCGTGGCCGAAGCCAGGCTGCCGGAGGACGTTCGCCGGATCGGCGTGACTACGACAAAGAGCTCCCCCGATCTGCTCCTGGTCGTGCACGTGCTATCGCCGGACAACCGCTATGATCAGGTGTATATCGGCAACTACGTTCTTACGCGGGTGCGGGACATCCTCGCCCGCCTCGAGGGCGTCGGGGACATCACCATCTTCGGGTTGCGAGAATACAGCATGCGCGTTTGGCTGGATCCAGAGAGGATCGCGGCCCGCAACTTGGCGGCCAGCGACATCGTGCAGGCGCTGCGCGAACAGAACGTGCAGGTAGCGGCTGGGGTGATCGGCCAGCCGCCCGCGCCGCAAGGTAACGCCTATCAGCTCTCCGTTAACACCCTGGGTCGGCTGACTGACGCCGAACAGTTCGGCGACATCGTGATCAAAACCGGCGATGATGGCCGGATCACACGCGTGCGCGACGTGGCCCGGGTGGAGTTGGGTGCTCGTGATTACTCATCCAACAGCTACCTGGACGGCAAACCGGCGGCGGCCATTGGGGTCTTCCAACGTCCCGGTTCCAACGCCCTGGCCACCGCCCAGGCTGTCCGCAAGACCATGGCCGACTTAGGCAAACAATTCCCCGAGGGCCTGGAATACCGGATCGTCTATGACCCGACGGTGTTTGTCCAAGAGTCGATGAACGCCGTCCTGGAAACCCTCCTTGAGGCGTTCATCCTGGTCTTTATCGTTGTCCTCATCTTCCTGCAGGATTGGCGGGCCACGCTCCTGCCGATGATCGATGTCCCCGTATCGCTGATCGGCGCTCTCGGCGTGATGGCGGCCCTGGGCTTTTCCCTCAACAATCTGTCGCTCTTCGGCCTGGTGCTGGCGATCGGCATCGTGGTAGACGATGCCATCGTCGTGGTCGAGAACATCGAGCGCTGGATGGCCAAGGGCCTCCCTCCCCGCGAGGCCACTCTGAAGGCCATGGCGGAGATCACCGGCCCGGTCATCGCCATCACCCTCGTGCTCAGCTCGGTATTCATCCCGACGGCGTTCCTCACGGGCATCAGCGGCCAGTTCTATCGCCAGTTCGCCCTTACCATCGCCGCCTCCACGATCATTTCGGCGATCAATGCGCTGACGATGGCCCCGGCCCGGGCCGTCCAGCTCCTCAAACCCCCTAGCGCAGGGCATGACGCGAAGGATCGGGAGGCGCTGCCCCGCCCCGGGATCGCCCTGATCTGCGGGTTTTTAGCCTACCGCGTTCTCACGCCAGCCCTGGCACCGGTGCTCGGCCTGTCGGGTCTGGAGCCGGGCACCCACGAGGGCGTCGGGCAGGCACCCAGTGCGCTGGCCATCTGGGCATTCCGCGGGGCGATCTTGCTGGTTGGCGGCGTCCTGGGCTGGTTCCTCAGTCCACTCATCAACCGCCTGCTGGCCGGGTTCTTCAAGGGGTTCAACTGGGTCTTTGCCCGTGTGATCGACGTCTATGGGCGGACGGTCGGGACGGTCCTGCGGCTCAGCGTCGTCGTCCTCGCGGTCTACGGTGGCTTGATCGGCCTCACCTATCTGGGGTTCAGGACTGTGCCGACAGGATTCATTCCGGCGCAGGACAAAGGGTATCTGATCGTCGACGTGCAGTTGCCGGCCGGCGCGTCCTTGGAGCGCACCGACGCCGTGGTTCGGCGAGCGTCAGACATCATTGTGGACGTGCCCGGTGTCGCGCATGCGGTGGGGTTTGCCGGTTTCTCGGCCGCGACACGGTCGAACAACTCCAACGCCGGCGCGATATTTGCCCCGTTGAAGCCGTTTGACGAACGCAAGGGGCATGGCCTGAGCGCCCCGCAGATCATTCAGAACCTGCGTCAGCGACTCTCCGGTATCCAAGAGGCGAGAATCGCGGTATTCTCCCCGCCGCCCGTCCAGGGCCTGGGGACTGCCGGCGGCTTCAAGCTGGAGGTCCAGGACCGCTCGGGGGCTGGTCTGAAGGCGCTGCAGGCGGCGACCGAAGCGCTTGCCGCCGCAGGCAATCAGCAACCGGGTCTGGTGGGACTCTATACCCCATTCAGCGCCAACACGCCCCAGCTCTATGCCGATGTGGACCGCACCAAGGCCAAGAAGCTGAACGTGCCGCTGGATAACCTTTTCGATACCCTGCAGGTCTACATGGGGTCGTCGTATGTCAACGACTTCAACCTGCTCGGCCGCACCTACCGGGTGACCGCGCAGGCGGAAGGAGGGTTCCGAGCCGAGCCTGAAGATATCGCAAAGCTCAAGACGCGCAGTGCGACCGGGGCCATGGTGCCACTCGGCTCGCTCGTAGAGATACGCCGCACGACCGGCCCCGACCGAGTGCTGCGCTACAACATGTACCCCGCAGCCGAGATCAACGGCGACACGGCGCCGGGCTTTAGCTCCGGCCAGGCCATCGTCACCATGGAACGGCTCGCGGCTGAGGTGCTGCCAACCGGCATGGGGTTCGAGTGGACCGACCTTGCCTATCAAGAGATCCTTGCTGGCAACGTCGCCCTCTTCATCTTTCCCCTCTGCGTCCTGTTCGTCTTCCTCCTGCTCGCCGCGCAGTACGAGAGCTGGCTGCTGCCGCTGGCCATCATCCTGATCGTGCCCATGTCTCTGCTCAGCGCCATCGCCGGGGTCTGGCTGCGCGGCATGGACAACAACATCCTGACCCAAGTCGGGTTCGTGGTGCTGATCGGCCTCGCCGCCAAGAACGCCATCCTCATCGTCGAATTTGCGAAAGATGAGCAGGCGGCCGGCAAAGACCGGATCGCGGCGGCGATCGAGGCCTCCCGCCTCCGGCTCCGGCCGATCCTCATGACCTCCTTCGCCTTCATCCTCGGCGTG
>DASWIN010000117.1:0-11243 GCA_036397655.1 Nitrospiraceae bacterium
GGTGAATGACCTCCGCGAGATCGGCCGCAACACGCAGGGCGTCCGCGTCCTCGACCTGGAAGGCGACGACGACCGTGTGGTGGGCGTGGCCTGCATCGCCGAACGCGAAGAGGAGCCGCCCGAGAACGGCAACGGCGAGCATAAATAGCGCTGAGTCCCGAGCACCAGAGGAGAGGCCGCTCACTCAGCCCTTGGTTCATAACGGGTCCGAGCTTTTTGATCCCCCCGCATGCCAGTATCCATCCTGCCAAAGTGGTTCAGGAACCTCGACACGGTCGTCAAGCTCGGCTTGGGCGTCTTGGTCGGGTCGTTCGTGCTGATCTGGGTCGGCATGTTTCTCACGCGTCCCGATCGGTCCATCCCACCCTACAGCATCGGCTCCCAGGAAGGGACGGCGGTGGCCGTGCACGTGCCCTCGTGGACCAGCGACACGGAGATCGAAACACTGATCCACCGGTTTCAGAAGATGGCGCGGGAAGGGCGCGAGTTCGGGCTGATGAAGATCCGGCCCACGACGAAAGACGATCCGGCGGGGCGCTACCAACGGGTCACGATCTACATCTTTGCCAACGACCACTGGGCCGAGCCGAACGTGCTGCACCGGTATCTCTCATCCGAGGCCTCCGGCGATGCGACGGAGCAGGCCTTCAAGACCGAGTTCGAGAAAAGCGTGCGGGGCTTGTACCGGCTTGACGGCCTGATCGAGGAGGGACGGATCGGCCGGGTCGATCAGGCGCTCCGAGGGAAGGACTCGGCGGGCACGGCCGCCTATGCGCGTCAACTGTTCAAGGGTCCGGTGACGGCGGCAACGGATGCACCGGCCACCAAGCCGGCCTCCTCGCCGCTCTCACCGTTTTGAACGGTCCTGCTGCTGCGTCAGCGCGTGGGCCATCACGTCCGCGAGCTTTGCCCGCAGTTCCGGGTCGGTAACCGACGCGGCGTGCGCGTCGGCCTCTAGCCTGGTTGAGGGGGAAGGTTCGAAGTTCGAAGTTGGAAGTTCATGGGGCGGAGTTTCTTGCTCAACCTCGAACCTCGAACCTCGAACCTGTTTATCGGTCCGTTGAACCTGCCCGACCCGCATCACCACGTCCGTAATCATGGCGCTGCCCGCCGCCGCGTTGACCTTCGCGATCAGTTCCGGCTTCAGAAACGTCAGGTGCTGAACCCACACGGAATTTTCCACGACCAGGTAGAGCTTTTTGAATTTGATCTGATCGGGCCTCGTGTGGGTGGCGATCGGCTCGCCGGCGATCGCGGGCCAGTTTCGCAGGAGCTTGTGCTCCAGCAGCCTCGATTCCATGCCGTGGCGGCGCGCCACGCCGCTCAGCACCGAGGCGATCGAATCGAAGAAGGACTGTGCAGCCATGGCAGTATCTTAACCCCCGTCCATCAAGTCGTAAAGGCTGAAAGTCGGCAAGCCGACGTTATGGACATTCGGACTTGATGACTTTATGACTGCCTCGTATAGTGGCGCCCATGGCGAAAGAAAGGGACAAAGACAGGGGCGAGAAAGTCGTCGCCACCAATCGGAAGGCGTTTCACGACTATCACATTGAGGACAGGCTCGAAGCCGGCATCGTCCTGAGAGGCACGGAAGTCAAGTCACTGCGCGACGGCCTCGTGAACCTCCGGGACAGCTATGCCAGCGTGAGCAACGGCGAGGTGTTCCTGCACAACTGCCATATCAACCCCTACAGTCACGGGAACATCATGAACCATGAGCCGCTGCGGGCGCGCAAGCTGCTCCTCCATCTGAAGGAGATCAACCAGCTCCTCGGCAAGACCCAGCAGAAGGGCCTCACGATCATCCCCCTCCGCATCTATTTCAGCCCGCGCGGGCACGCCAAGGTGGAACTGGCGCTCGCCAAGGGCAAGAAGCAGTACGACCGCCGCGCGACGATCAAGGAGCGCGAAGCGGGCCGCGAGGTCGAGCGGGCGATGAAGGACAAGCGCCGGTAGCGCCTACCCTCATTCTCAGAGCATCCCTAACAGCCTGATTTATCTTTGGAATTCATGAGTTCCAGCTGGTTCTGGGAGGTTTCATGCGCCCCCCTGCGCCCCCCATTGACAATAGTTCTAGCTAGGACTATCTTGACAGGGTAGCCGCCGGGGCTGTTTCGGGAAGCCATAAATGAAAGGGGTGATCTCATGAAAGCATTTTTCCAGACGGATGACAGTTGGGCGGGTTTGATCCTGAGGCTGACGCTCGGGCTCGTGATGCTCCCGCACGGAGCCCAAAAGCTGCTGGGCTTATTTGGCGGCTTCGGATTCGACGGGACGCTGGGGTTCTTCACCGAAAAAATGGGCATTCCCTGGCTTATCGCCTTCCTCATCATCATGGGCGAATCCTTCGGCAGCCTGGGCCTGATCGTCGGATTTTTGACGCGGTTCAGCGCGGCGAGCATCGGCGTCATCATGCTGGGCGCGATCACCCTGGTCCATTGGCCGAACGGGTTTTTCATGAACTGGTTCGGCAAGCAGGCGGGCGAAGGCTATGAGTATCACCTGCTGGTGCTCGGCATCGCCATCGCGCTGACAATCATCGGCGCGGGCCGCTGGTCGGTGGATCAGCAGATTGCGCAGCGGATCGCGAAGTAAACGTCGGAAGGAGATACATCATGTTTGTTGTGGCAGGCGTCACGGGCAATACCGGGTCGGTCGTCGCGCAGACTCTGCTCGATCGGAAACAGCCGGTCCGGGTGATTGTGAGGACGGCGGACAAGGGAGCGGCCTGGAAAGCCAAGGGGGCTGAGGTCGCCGTGGCATCACTGGATGACACCAAGGCATTGACCAAGGCGTGTGAGGGCGCCACGGGCGCCTATTTGCTCGTGCCGCCCAATTACACGGCAACGTCCTACCTCGACGACCGCAAGAAAGTCGCCGATGCACTGGCCAAAGCCGTCAAAGCGAGCGGGCTCGGTCATGTCGTGTTCCTCTCCTCCATTGGCGCGCACCTACCCGGGGAAACGGGCCCGATTCGCGTCGTCCGTTACGGAGAACAGCAACTCGAGGCCGATGCGAAGAATCTCACGATCCTCCGCCCGGCCTCCTTTCTCGACAACTGGGTGCCGGTGTTGGGCGCGGCCAAGGCTCAGGGCGTACTCCCCTCCTTTCTCGCGCCGGATCGCCGGATCGCGATGATCTCGACGCTCGACATCGGGCGCATCGCCGCGGAGCAGCTCATCGCGGGCGGGCAGGGTCGAAAGGTGCTGGAACTGTCCGGTCCCGAGGACTACAGCCCCAATGACATCGCGGCGGCGCTGGGGAAGCTTCTCAAGCGGGCCGTCACGGTGCAGCACGCGCCGCTCAGCGCGGTCGTGCCGACGTTCAAGTCGTTCGGATTTTCCGATGACGCCGCGCGCCTGTTCGAGGAAATGTACCGGGGCTTGGAGCAAGGCACCATCAATTACGAGAAGACAGGCGCAACGCACGTGCGCGGGCACGTAACCGCGACGGAAGCATTGCAACGTCTCGTGTAAACCGGCGCGGCAAGGCATCGGCATTCCAGAAAGAGAGGTGCACCATGAGCATGGCACAGGCAGCTCGAGGGCAACGGTCCGACGCGGGACAAGCCAAAACTGTCGTGGAAGTGCATCGGCAGGGATCGGCTCACATGGTCGGGGACGGGTTTCCCGTGCGCAACCTCATTCCGGGCGACGGCGTCGGCGAGCAGCTCTCGCCGTTTCTATTGCTGGACTACGCGGGACCGGCCTACTTTCCTCCGACCGATACGCCGCGCGGCGTGGGCGAGCATCCGCACCGGGGGTTCGAGACTGTCACCATCGTCTACGAGGGAGTGGTGGCGCACCGGGACTCGACCGGCAGCGGCGGCGTGATCGGTCCCGGCGACGTCCAGTGGATGACGGCCGCCTCAGGCATCGTGCACGAAGAAATGCACGAGCGCGCGTGGGCGAAAAAAGGCGGCACGCTCCACGCGATCCAACTGTGGGTGAATCTGCCCAAGGCCTTCAAGATGTCAAGGCCAGGCTACCAGACGCTGTTGAGCGATAAGATTCCGTCGGTGGATCTTGGGGATGGAGCGGGCCGCCTGCGCGTAATCGCCGGGGAGTTTCGCGGTACATCTGAGGCGATGCCTCGCGGCATCAGGGGACCGGCCAAGACCTTTACCCCGATCCATGTCTATGACCTGCGCATGAAGGCCGGCGGTCAGGCGGATGTGACCGTGCCGGCCGGCTTCAATACGGCGGTCTTCGTGCTCCAGGGAGAAGCCACCATCAACGGGTCCGGACCTGTGAAAGAAGCGCAGCTGGCGCGGCTCGGCAAGACCGGCGAGCGAATCGTGATCGAGGCCGCGTCAGACGTGACCCTGCTGGTGCTGAGTGGAGAAGCGATCCATGAGCCGGTGGCGCGCTACGGGCCCTTCGTGATGAATACGCAGGCTGAACTGATTCAGGCCGTGGACGATTACCGGATGGGCAAGATGGGGCATTTGGGCTGATGGAGAAGGAACCATGGCTGTCCAGGTCTACGGCTGCAACCATATCGTGATCGAGGTCACGGACGCCAGGAAGGCGGTGAAATTCTACTCGGATGTCTTCGGCCTCAAGATGCTCCGTGGCGGCGAAGGCGCGGCCTGGTGCAAGCTGGGTGAACACCAGTTCATGGCCATCTTCGAGGTGGAGACGCTCCAGCCGGACCGCGTGAAGCACTTCGGGCTGATGGTCCGCGATCAGAAACAGATCGACGAAGTTCGCCGGAAGCTGACGAAGAAGTACAAGCTGAAACTGCACCCCAAGTTCCGCTGCGACTTCCGCGATCCCTGGGGCAACCGCATCCAGGTGGGAGATTTATCGGACGAGTCGCTCGTCTGGCTGCTCCCTTATCAGGAAGTGCAGAAGGCCGGCCTGACCTTCACACGAGGTGGCGCGTGAAGCCGGCCCCCCAATTCCCGGCCGAACAAACCGGTGCGGGCGAATTCAAGCGGCAGGGGGATGTCTTTCGCTCCTGGGTGACCGAGGACGGAAGTTCGGGCTATCCAGCGGAACGGGGCCGATACCATTTATACGTTTCCTGGGCCTGCCCCTGGGCACACCGGACGATCATCATGCGGAAACTCAAGGGGCTTGAGGACATCGTCGGGATGACCGTGGTGGACCCCATCCGCGATGACCGGGGCTGGGCGTTCCGCGAGGGGCCGGGCCACTCGACGGACCCCGTGAACGGGTTTGCCTTCTTGAGCGAGGCCTACCGGGCCACCGACCCGGCCTACCAGGCGCGGGTCACGGTTCCCGTTCTCTGGGACCGCGAGACCAAACGGATCGTGAGCAACTCGGATGACGACATCATGCGCATGTTCAACCGCGCCTTCGACGGGTTGACCGTATCCACGGAGGATTTCTATCCCGAAGCCCTCAGAGCGGAAATCGACCAACTTAACGCCGAGATCTATGAGCAGGTGAACGACGGCGTGTACCGGGCGGGCTTTGCGACAACCCAACGCGCCTATGAGCAGGCCGTGCGCCGCCTGTTCGAGGCCCTCGATGGGCTGGAGGCGCGTTTGGCCGGCCGGCGCTACCTGTTCGGCGCTAAGCTCGTCGAAACGGACTGGCGGCTGTTCGTGACGCTGGTGCGCTTCGATGCCGTGTACCACGGGCATTTCAAGTGCAACCTTCGGCGCATCGCGGACTATCCCAACCTGTTCGGCTATCTCAGGG
The DNA here is from genome assembly GCA_036397655.1 of Nitrospiraceae bacterium. Lineage (GTDB taxonomy): Bacteria > Nitrospirota > Nitrospiria > Nitrospirales > Nitrospiraceae > 2-02-FULL-62-14. The sequence goes on from DASWIN010000117.1 coordinate 5,676, forward strand.
ACCTGTATCAGTACGACGGGATCGCCGGGACGGTGAACTTCGATCACATCAAGCGGCACTACTACGTCACGCACGACGACATCAATCCGACGGGCATCGTGCCACTCGGTCCCGACCAGGATCTGAGCGCGCCACATGGCCGCGAGCGACTGTCGGCATCCGGCGCGGTTCCCGGCGGGGCGGTCGAGGCGGGATTCGACGCATGAAAGCCCACTACCTCGGCCATGTGGTGTTCTACGTGAAGGATCTTGAGCGATCGCTGGCCTTCTACCGCGACCTGCTTGGGTTCAAGGAAGTGGGGCGTGTGTTCAACGGGGCGGCGGCTGCGCTGACTTCGGGCCGCACGCACCACGAGCTGCTGTTGATCCAGGTGGGCGAGGCTCCTCCCCCGCCGGCCGGGCGCCGGCTGGGCCTCTACCATATCGGCATCAAGGTCGGCGACAGCCTGGATGAATTGCGCGCGGCGAAAAACGAACTGGAGCGGGCCGGCATCGAGATCGGCGGCATGAGCGACCATACGGTCAGCCAGAGTCTCTATCTGCGCGATCCGGACGGCAATGAAGTGGAGCTCTACGTGGATGCGGACGAGTCCGTGTGGAAAAACAATCCGGCCGCTGCGGTGTCGCCGATCAAGCCGTTGCGGTTATAACGGCTGGCGCCGGTGAAAGAACGACGGGTTCGGGATCAGACAATAACGCTGCCGGAGTTGCCTGAAGCGGGATGAAATACGGCTGGTGTGCAGGGTACACTGTCGGGGCCAACCGTCGTGTCACAAAAGCGAGGTCACGCGTGCATATGAATCGTCAGGGCATGAAATTTCTACTGGGCCTCTTCGTCATCGCCGGCTGGCTCGGCTGCCAGCAGGAAGCCGGGGCTCCTCCTCCTCGACCGATCCCGCAGGTCGAAGTGATCACGGTGACGCCCCAGACCGTGACCGACGAGCCGGAATTCATCGGTCAGTCGGAGTCCTCCCGTCCCGTGGAGATCCGGTCGCAGGTGACGGGTCTCATCAAGGAACGGTTTTTTCAGGAAGGGCGGGACGTCAAGAAGGGCGCCCGTCTGTACCAAATCGATCCGGTGCCGTTCCAGGCCGCCGCGCTCAGCGCAAAGGCGAAGGTATCCCAGGCGGAGGCGCGGCTGGTTCAGGCCAGACAGAACCTGGCCCGTGTGAAACCGCTGCTTGCCGAGCAGGCGGTCGCCCAGAAGGACGTGGACGACGCCGTTGCGGAGGAACTGGGGGCCAAGGCTGCGCTGGAAGGCGCCAGGGCTGATCGGGTGAAGGCCGAGTTCGACCTCAGCAACACGAAGATTGTGGCCCCGATCGATGGATTGATCGAGCGCACCCGCGTCTACGAAGGACGGCTGGTCGCCGCGCAGACCGACCTGCTCACGGTCGTCCACCAGGTGGACCCCATGTACGTGATCGTGAGCGCGCCGGAAAGCTGGCTCCTGCAGCGGAACCGTGAAATGGCGGAGCATAAAGTGCAACGGCCCGATCTCTACCAGCTCCGCGGCATCATTACGTTTTCTGACGGGAGCACCTATCCGCACGAAGGAAAACTGGACTTCGCCGATGTCGGCCTGCGGACTGAGACGGGATCGCGACAAGGACGGTTTGTGTTCCCCAATTCAGATCGGAAGCTGCTGCCCGGGCAGTTCGTCACAATCCGCGTGGTCGGATATACCAGACCGAACGCGATCCTGATTCCGCAGCGCGCCGTCCAGCAGGGCCCCAAGGGCTCCGTGGTCTTTGTTGTCGGCGACGGCGATAAGATCGAAGTCCGAGAGATCCAGGCGGCCGAATGGCGGGGCAGCCAGTGGCTCATCGAAAAAGGACTTCAGGGAGGCGAGCGGGTCGTGGTGGAGGGATTCACCCGCATCGGGCCGGGGGCTCCGGTGAAGCCGATCCCCGCATCCACTAATAATCAAGCCGCGACGCCGGCCCAGGCGTCCGGTCCCGCGGCGGGGACGACGAAATGAGCCCGAGCTTCTTCATTGACCGGCCGATCTTCGCCTCGGTCCTCTCCATCGTCATCGTGGTCGTCGGGCTCGTGTCCTTGCGGGCCCTGCCGATTGCGCAGTTTCCGGACATCACTCCTCCCGTCGTGGTGATCGAGGCCGATTATCCGGGCGCGAGCGCGGAGATCGTGGCGGACGCGGTGGCGCGCCCGATCGAAGTGCAGCTTCCCGGCATCGACAATCTGCTCTACTACAATTCGACAAGCACCAACGACGGCCACATGTCGATCCAGCTCACCTTCGAGATCGGAACGGACGTGGACATCGCGCAGGTCCAGACACAGAATCGGCAGAGGTTGGCGGAACCGCAGCTTCCTCCCGAGGTGGTCCGTCAAGGCATCACGGTGAAAAAACTGTCGCCCGATCTGCTTGCGGTCGTGGCGCTGAGCTCCAGCGATCCCGGACACGACACCGTGTTTCTCTCCAACTATGCCATCCTCCGGATCGTGGATAATCTCAAGCGGCTTCCCGGCGTGGGCGACGCCTACGTGTTCGGGCAGCAGAACTACTCCATGCGTCTGATCCTGGACCCGATCCGGATGGCGCAACTCAATATCACACCGACCGATATTGCGAATGTCGTCCGTGAACAGAACCGGGATTTTCCGGCCGGCACGATCGGGCGGGAGCCGGCGCTCAAGGGAACGGAGCTGACCCTCCCCGTGATCACGCTGGGCCGACTGACGGAGGTCAGGGAATTCGAAGAGCTGATCGTCCGGGCCATGAAGGACGGGTCCATGGTCCGGCTCAAGGACGTGGCCAGGGTCGAGCTGGGAGCCCAATCCTATACCCTCGAAGGGCGGTGGAACGGCAAACCCAACGTGTTTCTCCTGACGTTCCTCTCGCCCGGAGCCAACGCCCTCGACACGGTGAAGCGCATCCGGAAGGAGATGGCGGAAGTAGCCAAGAGCTTTCCTCCGGGCGTGAACGCGGACATCCCCTACGACACGACCAAATTCATCGAGGTGTCCATCCAGGAGGTTGTCAAGACGCTCGGGGAAGCGATGATCCTGGTCATCCTGGTCGTCTATCTGTTCCTGCAAAGCTGGCGGGCGACGATCATCCCGGCGGTGGCGGTGCCGGTGTCCCTGATCGGCACCTTTGCCGGCATGTCGGCGCTCGGCTTTTCCATCAACACGCTGACCCTCTTCGGCATGGTCCTGGCCATCGGGATCGTGGTGGACGACGCCATCGTCGTCGTCGAAAACGTCGAGCGGCACATGAAGGAAGAATGTTGCTCCTCCAAGGAAGCCGCCAAGAGGGCTATGGCCGAGGTCACCGGGCCTGTGATCGCGATCGTCCTCGTCCTTTGCGCGGTGTTCGTGCCGGTGGCCTTCCTGGGCGGGATCACAGGCGAGCTCTACAAGCAATTTGCGATGACCATCGCCATGGCTGTGACGATCTCCGGAGTGGTCGCCCTCACGCTCAGCCCGGCCCTTTGCGCCCTGGTGCTGAAAGTGGGGGGTGAAAATCATCACACGGGATTGTTTGCGCTCTTCAACAAGTTCTTTGACTGGACGCGGGCTCGCTACACCACGACCGCGGGATTCGCGATCAAGCGGTCCGTGCTGTCCATGGCCGTGTTCGGAGGCGTCGTGCTGTTCGCAGCCGGCCTGTTCACGAAGATCCCCCCCAGTTTCCTGCCGGATGAGGATCAAGGCTACTTCATCACCATGGTGCAGCTTCCTGATGGAGCGTCCAAGCAACGGACCGATGCGGTCCTGAGCAAGATCGAGCGATACTTCCTCTCGATTCCCGCAATCCACTCGACCGATGCGATGTCCGGGCTCAACTTCGTCTTCAACACGCGCGGGCCGAATACCGCGACGATGTTCCTCCCATTGCACCACTGGGATCAGCGAAGCGACCCCCGCTCTCACGTGCAGGCCTTGATCGGGGCGGCCTACGGCGAGTTTGCCAAGATTCCCGAGGCGCTGATCCTGGCGTTCAACGCGCCCCCGATCCGCGGGCTGGGTGCGACGGGGGGTTTTTCCGTTCAAATCCAGGACCCCGCCGGCGGTGACTTCAAGAAATTCGAGGCCGTCACACAGGAGTTTATCGCCAAGGCCAGGCAGGACCCGGCCATCGGGGCCATCGGCACCAACTTTCGCATCAGCGCGCCCAGACTATATGCGCACGTGAACCGGGAGCGGGCCAAGGCACTGGGTGTGCCGATCTCGGAAGTGTTCGACACGCTGCAGGCCTACTGGGGAAACATGTACATCAACGACTTCGTCAAGTTCGGCCGCGTCTACCGCGTGCAGACCGAAGCGGATGTGCAGTACCGGTCCAAGCCGGAGGACATTGCGAAGGTATATGTGCGTGCCCGGAACGGACAGAGCGAATCCATGATTCCGCTCAATACGGTTGTGACGACGGAGCACACCAGCGGGCCCGATCCCGTGACGCACTTCAACGGGTTCAATACGGCCTTCGTCCTCGGCGCCGCGGCGCCGGGCGCCAGTTCCGGGCAGGCCCTGGACGCGCTGGCACGCGCGGCGCAGGACGTGCTGGTCCCGCAGGGTTATGGTCTCGACTGGAGCGGCACGTCCTACCAGGAGCGAACGGCGGGATCACAATCGATCTTCGCCTTCGCCTTCGGCCTGCTCATGGTCTTGCTGGTGTTGGCCGCCCAGTATGAGAGCTGGACCGTGCCTTTTGCCGTGATCCTCGGCGTGCCCTTCGGCGTCTTCGGCGCCCTATCCGCCGTGTGGCTCCGCGGCATGACCAACGACATTTATTTTCAGATCGGACTCATTACGCTGATCGGACTCTCCGCGAAAAACGGGATTTTGATCGTTGAGTTCGCCAACAAGCGGTACGAAGCCGGCATGCCGGCTATCGAGGCGGCGCTCGAAGCCGCCCGGCTCCGCTTCCGTCCGATCATCATGACCTCGATGGCGTTCATCGGGGGTGTCGTGCCACTGGTGTTCGCCTCGGGCGCGGGAGCGGCAAGCCGGCAGTCCATCGGCACCGGCGTGTTCGGCGGCATGCTGGCGGCGACGTTTTTGGCGATCTTCTTCGTACCCCTGTTCTTCGTGCTGGTCCGGAAGCTCTCCCGGCGCGCGGCGCCGGCTCCGGTTCAAGAGGATCCTGAAAGGCGGACCGAGCGATGATTTTCTCCAGGATGCTCAAAAAGGCCTTGTCGCACCCGGCCCGCCCCACGCGCGCCAAGACGCGCGTCGTTCCCGTGGCTGCGGCCGCAGCCAGCACACGGCCGCATTTGCGCTTAATTGCGTACGTTGAGGGGCGCACGGTGCGACGAATAAGGAGCACCAGGTCTGTGCGCGCCGCCGAGACGGTGAGGCGGCCGGAGCAACCGAGTGACACGAGAACGACGCTGGGGGCCTTTTTCAGCAGCCTGCTTGTCGCGCTCTTCTTCGTCTCCTGCGCCATGGGGCCGGACTCCAAGCGTCCGGACGTTCCGACCGGGGACGCGTTTCGCATGGCGGAAGCGGCGAAGGATCAAGCATCCATCGCCAATCTCCCCTGGTGGGAGTTGCTCCGTGACGAAGAACTCCGGAAACTGATCCACATCTCGCTGGAGGA
>DASWIN010000118.1:0-2287 GCA_036397655.1 Nitrospiraceae bacterium
ATCGGGCGATAAGGTGCGTGGCAAAGGAATGCCTCAGGTCGACGAAGCGGACAAAAGGCCGCTCACCGTTTGGCGAGATCCCACGCACGAGCTTGCGCAGGGTCCACTCGACGCTGGTTTTTTGCAGGGGCCGACCCTTCGGTCCGACGAAGAAACGATTGCTCAGCGGATCGGTGCGCAGACGCATCTGCCGGTAACGCTGCAGGGCTCGCACGGTGGTGGGGTGCAGCGGGATCACCCGCGACGGGCCCAATTTTGAGCGCGCCACGCGCAAGCATCCCGCCGCGACATCGAGGGCGCCGACCTCGAGCTGAAGCAGCTCGCAAAGCCGCAGGCCGGTGCAGGCGGCGAGGGCCAGCAAGGTCGCATAGGTGACGGGACGCAGCGGAGAGATCCGTGGGGACAACGCCCGGGCCCGGCGCAGAATCAAGCGGATCTCTTGGGCCGAGAAAAGGTGAGGGGCGCGGCGCTTGAAGACCGAGCCGAGAAACAGCGGCGGAGGAACCTCGCCGCGCGGTTCGAGCGCGGCGCAATAGCGCGCGAATCCCCGGACCGCGGCGTATCGTGCCGCATGGTAAACCCGCTTCGCCGGCTGAGGAAGTGTCGCCCAGCGCAGGACGAGGGAGGTGGTCAGCGCCTGGCGCGGGGCGACCCGGTCGGCGAATCGCGCGAAATCCAGCAACAGGCCGCCTTCGCTGGTCATGGCGAAGCCCATCTTGCGCCGGTGGGCAAGATAGCGCTTCGCCAGGGAGAGCATCGGCGCTTTGGCTAACGAGGCCATGGTTGGACCAGTACGCGAAGTGCGGTTACGTCGGTCTGGGTGTAACGGGTCGTGGTGACGACGTGGCGGTGACCGAGCAGGTCCGCGATTTGCTTGAGATCCACGCCGCGGGCGTACAAGCGCGTCGCGAAGGTCCGGCGCAGCCGGTGAGTGCCGCACCAGTTTTCGGGAAATCCACAGCGCTGGTAGGCGCGAGACATGGCCGCGCCGACGACCTTCGCGGTGAGCGGCCGGTTGATCGGCGCCCTCTGCCCAGCGAAGACCTGGGGACAAGCACTCGGGTACCGCCAGCGGTCGATGTAGGTGCGCAGGGCCCGGGCCACCTGAGGCGGCAGGGGGAGTCGGCGACCGCGGCTCGACTTGGCCGGGGGCACGTCGAGTTCCTGGCGCTCCCAGTCGATATCGGACAGGCGCAACCGTGCGACCTCTATCGCCCGGAACCCCAAGTCAATCATGCACAGCGCCATGGCGTGATCGCGCTGCCCGTGGGCCGTGCGCAGATCGAACGACGCCAGCAGCCGCTGTCGCTGCTCGTCGCTCAGATAGTCTGATGCAGGAGATTGCCCGTAGTTGAAAACCTTGGGCACCGCGTAACCCAGGTGTGCGGGACAAGCTCCGCGCAGATGCACAAAAGCAAGCAACTGGCGCAGCGCACCGAGCTTGCGATTGATGTACCTGGGCTTGTAGCGCTTGACGCCCGCGCACCATTCGCCGTACCGCCAAAGGTCGGCGGGCTTCACCTGCGACCAGCGCGTTGGTTTTTTTCCAAACTGCCAATCCATGAAAGCGCAGGCATCGCGTACGCGATCGGTGCGGGTGACGGGCGCCACTCCGCAGACGTCCGTCAGGAACTGTGCGTAGTCGCTTAACCAAGACTGCCACGGAAACCGCCGGTCGGGTTTGGCGAAGCGACCGTGAAACTTCAGCCACGCGTGTAACGGCGAACTGCACGTCTCGTAGTAATGGCGGTCGTGGCGCCGGCCCAACAATCCTCGGAGCAGACCTGGGACCGCTTGACGCCGCAGCGCGGCGAGAGACCCGCCTGCTTGGGCAAGGAAACCGGCGGCGCGGCGCAGCACGGCGAGGTAGACGCCGATCGTCGAGAACCTATATCCCTGTTCGCGCAGCGCTGCTGCGAACGGTCCGCCGATGATCGCAAGATCTGCGGCGAGACGGCTTGAGCGTTCGTGTTGGGTTGTGGGAGGTTGCATGAGCCTTCCCGAGGCAGCGACCTCGGAACACCTCACCACACTTCCCGAATACTCGCCTTCCTGCGCTCACGCAATCTCGATCGCTCCTGCCTCGACTTGCCTCGCGCTGCTTCCCACCAGCGGAAAGGCCCTCCACAAAGACCCCGACCCCGGAAATTATTCCGAGTCGCAGCGCTGCCGCCTGGCCCCTGCGCCCCTCGCAGACACGGCCACCGCCCTCCGCCCAACTCGGCATAATCGCTCACTCGGCATAAAGATCATAGAGCAGGACATCGAATCTGGCGTTGAACAAATC
>DASWIN010000119.1:0-2095 GCA_036397655.1 Nitrospiraceae bacterium
TCCCAGCGTAAACCGGTCTGCGTGGCCGGCCATGTCGGCCAGCCGCTTCGACGCGGTCTGAAAAAATCCCGCCCTGTCCGGCACGATGGTGGAAGGCCCGACGTTCCGGCCCAGCGACTCGTAGGTTTGAATCAGCGCCGCGTCGCCGTTGCGGCCGATCACGACGCCTTCGGTCGGTTCGATCTCACCGGAGGTCTCGCCCGGGACGATGCTGACCGGCAGGTCTTCGGACAACAGCAGGCCCGCCGGCAGGTCGAAGTGATACAAAAAGAGCGTGCCGACGGCCGATACCTGACGTCCGCTTGGCGACGCGATCGGCGCGTCAGTTCCACGCGTCGAGACGGTCCGGCCTTCGTCGGCGAGGGAGCGGCTATAGTAGTGAAGCAGTTCCGAGAGCTTCATCGCGCGCATTTTAGCAGGATGTTGAAAAAGTCCGCCAGCTTTGTCTGAACCGTCTGAAAGTCATCAAGTCAGAAAGTCTTAAAGTCGATGAGGACCTTCAGACTGTCGACCTTTCGGCTTGTGATTGTTTGTCGCGATGCCGCATCTGGCGCGGCAATCCGCATCACAGTATCTTGTGGTGCGTTGCAAAAGTTCGCCGATTCCTTGATTGACTTTTGAGCATCCGGCCCTTATGCTTTTGCCTTCAAACAGAAGGAGTTAAGCAACATGAAAGTGCTGTTACAGGAACACATCGAGGGCGTGGGACATCTGGGCGACGTGCTGGAGGTGTCCGACGGCTTCGCCCGCAATTTCCTCCTGCCCCGCAAGAAGGCGATCGAGGCCAGCGAGCGGAACGTCAAGGAATTCGAGCACCACCGGCGCATCGTGGCCGAGAAGGCCAGAAAAGAGAAAGTTGAGCTGGAGGCGCACGCCAGGAGCATCTCGGCCGTGTCGCTGACCTTCACCATGCAAGCCGGCAAGGACGGCAAGCTGTTCGGCTCGGTGACGAGCAAGGACATCGAGGAGGGTCTGGCCGAGAAGGGTTTCACGATCGACCGGAAGAAAATCCAACTGCCGCAGCCGATCAAGGCGCTGGGCACGGTCGCGATCGCGATCAGGCTCCATCGCGATGTGACGGCCACTGTCTCCGTGGAAGTGGCCAGGAAGCAGGGCGAAGAAGCGCCCACCTCCGAGGCTTCCGAGGAAGACGAGGCGCAGGAGACGCACGAGAAGGCCGAGAAGAAGGGGAAGGCCGAGAAAAAGGACAAGAAAGAGCGGAAAGAGAAGAAGGATAAGAAGGGCGCAGAGGATTGACGCGATGAACGATGCCGAAGCCTCCATGAAGGCGTTGAAAGCGTCAGATCCGGCCGTGTACGCCGCGATCAAGGCCGAAGAAGTCCGCCAGCGTGAAAAGCTCCTCCTGATTGCCTCCGAAAATTTCGCCAGTCCCGCAGTGCTCGCCGCGCAGGGCAGTTTGATGACAAACAAGTATGCCGAGGGCTATCCGGGCAAGCGGTACTACGGCGGCTGCCAGTTCGTGGATACGGTCGAGAGTCTTGCGATCGACCGCTGCAAGCAACTCTTCGGCGCCGAACACGTCAATGTCCAGCCGCACTCCGGCTCGCAGGCCAACATGGCTGCTTATCTGGCGGTGCTCAAGCCGGGCGACGTGATCCTGGGCATGAACCTCGCCCAGGGCGGGCACCTGACCCACGGCAGCAAGGTCAATTTCTCCGGCACGCTGTTCCAGTCGTTCTTCTACGGCGTGAACCGCGAGACCGAGCGGATCGACTATGATGAGGTGCAGCGCATCGCCGAGGAGTGCCGCCCCCGGATGCTCGTGGTCGGCGCCAGCGCCTACGCGCGGATTCTGGATTTCCCCCGGTGGCAGCAGATCGCCAAGTCCGTCGGCGCCTATCTGATGGTGGACATGGCGCACATCGCCGGGCTGGTCGCAGCCGGACTCCATCCCAACCCCGTGCCCTACGCGGATTTCGTGACCACGACGACCCACAAGACGCTGCGCGGACCCCGCGGCGGCGTCATCATGTGCAAGGCGGAGCAGGCCAAGGCGGTGGACAAGATCGTGTTCCCCGGGATGCAGGGCGGGCCGCTGATGCACGTGATCGCGGCCAAGGCGGTGGCCTTCAAG
>DASWIN010000120.1:0-2732 GCA_036397655.1 Nitrospiraceae bacterium
ATCGCCATCATCGCGATCCTCGCCGGCCTGCTCCTGCCCGCCCTGAGCCGCGCCAAGGAAAGCGGACGCCGCGCCAAGTGCCTCAACAATCTTCGCCAGATCGGCATCGGCATGCTGATTTATGCGGACGACAACGACCAGCGCCTGGTCGAGGCGCGCCAGCGCCAGGTTCAGATCGCCCTCAACCCGCCCGAACGCCGCGCCGCCGAAACCGTCGGACTCTTCATCAGCACCAACCACAGTCAGGGCCAGATCTGGACTTGCCCGAACCGGCCGACCTTCCCTCAGTTCGAAGCCGACCTCGATCAATGGCTGATTGGCTTCCAGTACTTCGGCGGCATCGAGAACTGGATGAACCCCGCCGGCACCTTCCCTTCCCGCAGTCCGATCAAGGTCGCGAATTCCCAGCCGGGCTGGGTGCTCGCCGCCGACGCCGTCATGAAGATCGACGGTCGCTGGGGCGGCGGCCGGGACGTCGCCTTCAAAGGCATGCCCCCTCACAAAAAGTCCAACGGCCTGCCGGACGGCGGCAACCAACTCTACATGGACGGCTCGGCGCGTTGGATGCCCTTCCGCAACATGCTCTTCATCCATAGCTGGAACACCGGCGGATCGCGGGACTCCTATTTTTACCAGGAAGACCTCGGCGATCGACTTCCAGCGCTGATCGACCGCATCCGACCTCGTTGAAGTCGGACGCCTACCCCGGCAACGCATTCCACCTCGACGCGCTGCCTATCCTCACCCAGGCGGGATTCAAGTTCACAGCCATCCCACAGGAATTGAAAGAAAATGGTTGGAGACTTGAAGGGAACCTGCCACACGGCAGGCGATGAAAGCCAAACAAGTTCCAACCGCGTCGAAATTCACCGTCCTGCGTCAGCTCTGCAACTACATTCCGCCGCATTTGGTACCTCAGGTGGCCCGCGACACGGGGGTGGATGAGCTGGCGCGGACCTTCCGGCCATGGAGTCATGTGGTGGCGCTGAGCTACGCCCAATTGACGCACAGTATCGGTCTCAATGACGTGTGCGATAGTCTGCAACTGAACTCGGGACCGCTGTCGGCCATCCGGGGTGCGACGCCGCCGAGCCGCAACAACCTCTCCCACGCGAACAAGGTGCGCGACGCGGCGATGGCCGAACAATTGTTCTGGGCGGTCTTGGAACATCTGGGGGAGTTGTCGCCCCGGTTCGTGAGCGGGAAAGCGGGCAAGCGCCTGGTTCGGCGGCTGAAGCGGAAGATCCACCTGGTGGACTCGACGACCATCCAGTTGATCGCCTCGTGTATGGACTGGGCCAAGCATCGGCGGCGGAAGGCCGCAGCCAAGTGTCATGTGCGGTTGGATCTGCAGAGTTTTCTGCCCCGGTTCGCGATCATCGACACGGCGCGCCAGGCGGATGCGAAGCGGGCGCGGGAGCTGTGCGCGGGAATCCGGGAGGGGGAAATCGCCATATTTGACAAGGCCTACGTCGACTTCGGGCATCTGGGGGAGTTGGAGGAGCGGGGGGTGATCTGGGTGACGCGGGCCAAGGAGAATCTCCAGTGTACCGTGGTCGGGGAGTATCGGGTGCCGGCCGGGAGCAAGATCGTCACGGACGAAGCCATTGGACTGACGAGTCCGACCTCGCAGGGGAAGTATCCCGAGATGCTGCGGCGGATTGTGGCGTGGGTGGAGGTCGACGGGGAGGAGCGGTTGATGGAATTCCTGACCAACCAGCTGACCTGGAGCCCGGAAACGGTGGTCGAGTTGTATCGGTGTCGCTGGCAAATCGAGGTGTTCTTCAAGCAGATCAAGCAGACGTTGCAGTTGGCCGACTTTCTGGGCACCAACGCCAACGCGGTGCGGTGGCAGATCTGGACGGCGCTCCTGGTCTATCTGCTCCTGCGGTATGTGGCGTTCCTGACCCAGTGGGCGCATAGCTTCAGCCGACTCTTTGCGCTGGTGCGCACCGGGTTATGGCGCAGGTGGGATTTGTTAGGCTTGTTAGCACGCTATGGGACAGCCGGAGGCAGCTTTCGTTATCTGGCCCATCCCGAGCAGGCGTATTTCCCGGGTTTTGCCTGAACCTATGGGACAGCCAAGGTTCCTCGCACCGCCAGCCTTCCGGCGAAGGTGAAAATGACCTGAAAAGTCTCAAAGCGATTCCACGGAGAGCCCTTCGGAACCTTAGGAAATCCGAAGGGTCACGCTCGGATCCCGCCCTCTGTGGGATGCCAGTGAAAAACTATCTCGGCGCCGCGGACCAGAACAAAGGCCGGTTCCGGTAGTTCTTGCTCATTGCGTTGAAGCGCTTTCTCGCCAACGAGCAGGACAAGGCCTTCGCCCACAAGCGGGGAGGTGCGCAAGTCCACGTCGCCCTCGATGCACTGAGCGCTGAACAACGCTACGCGCTGGAACCTGCAGATCAACTCAGCCCCGACAAGCTCTATGATCGGCGCTGGGCGCTCACCTTGCTCGAGCAGGTCATGGCGCGCCTCCAGTCCGAGCAGGCATCCGCGGGACGCGGCGCAATGTTCGAGCAATTCAAAGAGTTCCTCACGTCGCCGGGCCGCGGAACGCCCTATTCCGAACTGGCGGCCCGGTTTGGATTGAGCGAAGGCGCGGTGAAGGTCGCGGTTCACCGGCTGCGGAAACGCTACCGGGAATTGCTTGAAGAAGAGATTGCTCACACCGTGTCCACTCCCGAGGAGATTCAGGAGGAACGCCGGCATCTCCTGTCCGCGTTGAG
>DASWIN010000121.1:0-12017 GCA_036397655.1 Nitrospiraceae bacterium
CGCTGATGGAGTGGTTCCACACGCTCGGCCTGAGCAAGTTCGGGCTGGACGAATTGGAGGTGTTCCGACCGGTCGGACTGCCGGGCCAGCCGACCCTGGAGACACTGGCTGGTATTGCCGATGAGATGCTCCGTATCGGCCGCTCCCCGAACGTTGGAAAAACGGTGCCGCTTCCTCTCCTTGGTCTCTCGATTGTGGTGAAGCGGCACAGGACCGCGGCTCCGGCTGGCCTGTCGCTCCCTTTCCGGGAAATTAGCTGGCAAGAGATGAAGCGTTAAATGGCAAATAAATCAATTTGTTATGAGTGGTCGAATGGAGAGATTCTCTAGGCCTTTTGGACGATTGACAAGCTTTTGCAGGGCGTGTTACCACACAGGCCGAAAGTAGGATTCCCTCTAACCACGGTAAGGAGGCCGCAATGGCAGATGTGAAACCGGAAATTAAAGTGGGAGATACGGCTCCCGATTTTACGCTGAAAGATCAGGATCAGAAAGAAGTCAAGCTGAGCGAGTTCAAGGGCAAGAAAAACGTTGTGCTGGCGTTCTATCCGTTGGATTGGAGCCCGGTCTGCACGGGTGAGAACAAGTGCCTCACCGACGACTTCCCTAAATTCCAGGGGGCGCATGCCGAACTGTTTGGCATCAGCTGCGACAGCTTCTTCTCCCACAAGGCCTGGGCGGATTCGCTGGATCTGAAGCACCGGCTGCTGTCGGATTTCACTCGTGACGTCGTGAAAAACTACGGGCTGTACTTCGAGCCCCTCAACTGCGGCAAGCGGGCGACGGTCATCGTGGACAAGAACGGCAAGGTCGCCTACGTGAAGGTGCAGGAGATCAAGGTGGCGCGTGAGGACAAGGACATCCTCGCCGCCCTGGCGAAGCTCGGCTAAACCTCATTCAGAAAGTCCGAAAGTCAGAAAGTCTTCAAGTCCGGGCTTTCGACTTTCGGACTTATGACTTTATGACTGGCATGGTCGAAGACGTCAGCGACGCCAACTACAAGGAGTTTACCGATGCAATGGCATCGGTCGTCGCCTACGGCATCGCCTCCTGTGAGCCTTGCGTCGCCTACGATCCGGTGCTGGAGGAAACCGCGGCCAAGTTTGCCGATGTGAAAATCGGCAAGGCCAAAATGCACGTGCCCGGCCGGTGCCGCGAGATCAAGCGCACCCACACCTTCGAAACCTATCCGACGACGCACTTCTTTTCCAAGGGGAAACTGCTTCTGACTCGTGAAGGGGTCGTCGAACCGGCCGAACTGGCCGCGCTGATCAACGACCATCTGCTGAATGACGAGTCTATAAAGTCGTAAAGTCAAAAAGTCCAAAGTCGGGCTGCGCGACGACTTGATGACTTTCGGACTTTACAAACTTTCAGACTAATCCTCGACCCGTCACGACTCTGTGTAGTCGCACGTCAGATCACCGGACTCCGACAGCCTGACATTCTGTAACCGGCCGGCCGGTACTGCTTTTACCAGCAGAGACCAGATCAGCCTGGCCAGCGTTTCTCCCGTCAGCGGGCGGGACGAGAAGGCCGGATCCTGGCCCAGGTTCCGGTCGGCAAACCGGCGGACGACCAGTTCCTGCACCACCCGATCCACGGCTCCGATGTCCGTCACCATCCCGGTTTCCGGATGGATCTCGCCTGCAACGGTCACCTCCAGCGCGTAATTGTGACCGGTCTGATTCTGCGCGCGATCAGGGGATGACAGGGGCATGGACGACGCGAAATGGTACCGGCGCGTCAGGCTCGCCTGGCCGCCTGCCCGTCCCTTCGCGGTGAGATCGGCCCAGAGATCGTCCTCTTCGTACAGCCGGAGCCGCTCGAGCCTTCCGATGTCCGCCGAGCGATCGGCCAGCTTGCCCCACAGGACCGAGGCAATATTCTCCGTCGTCGGGATTATCGTCGAAAAGTACGGCGTGTCGAGATTGAGGTGTTTGTGATCGAATTCTTCCAGGACCTGCTGGAGCACGACCTTGAGATCGAACAGATTGACGACCATGCCGGTGTGCCGGTCCACGGGACCCGCAATCGTCACCTCCAGCAGGTAGTTGTGCCCATGGCCCGGCTCGTTGTTGCAGGCGCCAAAGACGCGGCGGTTGGTCGCCGCATCCCACGCCTCCTTGTGGTAGCGGTGCGCGGCGGCGAATTCGATCCGTTTGGTCAGCAGCGTTTCGGCCATGTTCGAAGGTTCAGCCCTCATTATTCATGACGGTTCGTCGCGAAATCGTGGAGTCGCGTTGTGAGACAGGCAAGCACAGCCGTGAAGGACTGAGGCGTACTTGAAACAGTACGTCGAAGGACTGAGCGGCGAGCACGCCTGCCGACAGGCTTGTCGCAGCAGCGAATCCGCGATTGCAGCAGAGGCGTTCATGAATAATGCGGGCTCCATGAACAAAGGGCCGGGATCATGCTTGATGACCCCGGCCCTTCGATTGTAATCAGAACTGAATTGCGGTTTACGCGCTGAACGAGCTGCCGCACCCGCAGGTCGTCTTGGCCTGGGGGTTCTTGATCGCAAACCCCGACCCCTGCAGGCTGTCCACGTAATCCACTTCCGCCCCTTGCAGCAGCGGCGCGCTCTGCGAGTCCATAATCACCTGGACTCCGTCCTTTTCGATTATCGTGTCATCATCGGCCACCTTGGACTCGAACGCCATCCCATACTGGTAGCCGTGACAGCCTCCGCCCTTGACATAAACCCGCAGCCCGACCGCGTCTTTTTCCTCAACCATCAGTTCCTTGATCTTCTGCTCCGCCATCGATGAAATCGTCACCATGATTGCCTCCTTCTCTATCGCACTCTCTGTGTATTCAACCGGCCGCCTGAATTTCGATACTTTCTACTATAAAGCTCTCTGCCAGCGAAGTCAACGAACAATGCTCAAATAAGCCTATTTTCTCGCGAACATAGGCCCAAAGGACCTATGCCCGTCCACCCCAATAAAATCTGATGGTTAGGACTAGCCAAGATCCGTCAGCCATTCCTTCCGCATGACTTCCGGAACGGGGACAGAGGCCTGGCACGCCGGATGTCGGACTGAAACCGTGGCTTGGCTGTTCTTGGCTATCAGGGCGTCGAGCCAGGCCCGTGAGGGGTGGAAGCGGACAAAATGCACGGCGCTGAGCTTCTCCTCCTTGCTATGACCGCCTTCAAACACCCCCCAGACGGTCTGGGAGCCGACGATGAGCGCGACCGTCTCTCCTCGATCGATCCCCTGCAACGAATCCAAATAGGGTTTGATGCGATCTTGATCGGTGATCTCGATAAACAAGGTGGCGCTCAACTCGCCTGCCCCGGGAAGCAGGGCATTGTAGACGTCCAGCTCGTCCTGGATCTTTGCCGGATCAAAAATCCGCTCGGCCCGGACCATTTCCTGAATCTGAAACTGCAATGTCTCCCGGTTCTCGAAGACCAGGGAAATGTTGCCGCCGACCTCGATCCGCCGCCGCTGTTTCAACGCGATGATCCGCCTCCGGAAGGAGTCCCGCTCGCGCTCATAGTCCGCGTGGGACAAGAGATCCTGTTGCGTCAGTTGGTTCACGCAGACAGTCCGTAGGCATCCCGCACGACTTGAATGGGATGCCGGCTGGTCCTGCCGCCGGCATGGGTCGCGGCCCCCGCCTGGTCGAGCTGGAGCGCCGCGAGGGGACAGTCGGACACGACGAGGTCGGCCGGCGCCTGCTCGATCTCCCGCACCGCCTTGCGCGCGATCTTCATCGAGAGATCGAAGAACTCGACCTTGGCCCCCCATGTCCCGTCGTGGCCGGAACAGCGTTCCACCACCTCGACGCTGGCGCCGGCCGTCTCCATCAGTTCCTTGGACTTGAACCCGATGTTCTGGTCGCGCAGATGGCAGGGAATCTGGTACGCCACCCGTCCCGGCTTGCGCACGAAGTCCGTGGCGAGGGTTCCGGATTTTTTCATGCGCATGAGATATTCGCACACATCGAACGTCCGCTCCGCGAACTGCGTCATCTCCTCGCCCGGCGCGAGGTACGGATATTCGCGCTTGAGCATGAGGCTGCAGCTCGGCACCGGCGACACGATGTCATAGCCCCGGTCCAGCCATGGCTTGAACGAGGCGAGATTTGCCCGGGCCGCCTTGGCGATGGCCTCCGTATCGCCCAGATCGAACGACGGCATCCCGCAGCAGCGCTGGTCCGGCACCACGACCTCGATGCCGTTTTTCTCCAGTACCTGGATCGTCGCCTTCCCCACGTCGGTCGCCTGATAATTGACCAGGCAGCTCGCAAACAAGGCCACTTTCCCTCGAGACGCGCCCGCCTGCGCCGGCCGTGTCCGTTTGCCCCACCAGCGGGAGAAGGTTTCCGACTGAAACGCCAGCACCTGCCGGTCCCGATGGACGCCGAGCACGGCTTCCATCAGCCGGCGGACCGGTCCCAGACGCATGACTCGATTGACCAGCGGCGCGGCCAGGCTGCTGAGCCGGCCGATCAGATCCGTCCTGACCAGCAGCCGGTCCCGCCACCGCACACCGCGGTCGGCGGCCAGCTGCCGCTTCCAGGCGATCATGAGGCGGGGAAAATCGATCTCATATTGATGGGGAGGCGTGTAGGGACAGTGGTTGAAACAGAGCTTGCAGTAATAACATTCGTCCGCGACGCGCTCGAAGTCCGCCGCCGCCAGCTTGGCGACGTCGCTCTCCTGCGCGTCAATGTGGTCGAACAGCGTGTTAAAGGAGGGGCAGAGGTTGAAACAGCGCCGGCACCCGTCGCATATGTCGTAGATGCGCCGGGTTTCCTGCTCGAGCTGCGGCCGCCCCCAGGTGGGATTGACGAGAGTGAGGCCTTTCACGGATTCACCGTCGGCTGGAGCCTCTTCACAGGATGATCAAAAAGGCCAATCTTCTCACCCGCCCGCCCCAGCGCGCCAAGACGCGCTTTCCCCCGTGGCAGGCCGCAGGGGTCCGCGACGCGAGGAATAACGAGCGTCACGTTTGCGGACGCCGGCGAGATGGTGAGCCGGCCGGCACGACGCCCGGCGACTGAGGCCTACGCCATCTAGGTTGCAGGGGCGCACGACGCGACGAATAAGGAGCGTCACGTTTGTGCGCGCCGCCGAGTTGGTGAGGCGGCCGGAGCTAGACGGGCGACCGAGAACAAAGCTGACGGCCTTTTTCAGCATCCTGTCAGACTTGCTTCAGGCTTTCCAGGCCCTTCGTGAAGCGGTTCGCATGCGAACGTTCCGCCTTGGCGAGGGTTTCAAACCATTCGGCCAGTTCCGAGAAGCCCTCGTCACGCGCGGTCTTGGCCATGCCCGGGTACATTTGCGTGTATTCGTAGGTTTCGCCCTCGATGGCGGATTTCAGGTTCGCTTCCGTATTGCCGATCGGCACGCCGGTGGCGGGATCCCCGACTTCCTTCAGGAAATCCATATGCCCGAACGCGTGACCGGTCTCCGCCTCGGAGGTATCGCGGAATAGCCCGCCCACATCCGGATAGCCCTCAATATCGGCCCGCCGCGCGAAATAGAGATAGCGCCGGTTGGCCTGCGACTCCCCGGCAAAGGCCGCTTTCAGATTCTCGTGGCTCTTCGTGCCTTTCAGACTCTTGCCCATATACTGTTTCCTCCATACCGCACTTCGTGTGAGCCGGCCGCTCGTCTGCGCGTTATCGTGTTTGACGCGGCCGGAGAAAGTCCTCAACCCATCTGTCGATGTCTTAAGCCTGAACTACTCGACGGGCTCGGGGCCCTCGTTCCACTCATCGTCGCTCGCTCGGACCAACTCTGGATACCATAGTGCCAAAGAGGCCGTCAACGACCCTTGGGGCGTCTTCTCCGTCTTGAGGTTTTCACCGCGTTCACCCTGTTCAGTCTATAGGACGGCAGTTCCTTGTGCATCTCCCGGAGTGCCAGGTACCCGCGGTCCTTCTGCGACACCAGCGGCTCGGCGATCGGCCAGGCGATGGCAAGGGTCGGATCGTTCCAGATGATTCCCCGTTCATGCTCCGGGGAATAGATATCCGTGCACTTGTAGAGCACGTCGGCGGTTTCGCTCAGCACGCAGAACCCATGCGCAAAGCCCGGGGGAATGTACAGTTGGCGTTTGTTCTCCCCCGACAGCTCGACCCCGACCCACTGGCCGAAGGTGGGCGACCCTCTGCGGATATCCACCGCCACGTCGAACACGCGGCCCTCGAGGGCCATGACCAGCTTCCCCTGGGCGCGCTTCAACTGATAATGCAGCCCCCGGAGCGTGCCGCGGATGGAATGCGAGAAGTTGTCCTGGACAAAGGGGCCGGCAATCCCGCCGCCCGCATACTTGCCGGCGTGATAGGTCTCAAGAAAATACCCGCGGGGATCGTTGAACACGTCGGGCTCGATCAGCACGACGCCCTTCAACTTCGTCTCGATGAATTTCACGGCGGTGTCCCTCGTCAGGCCGTCAAACGGCCCTCATCTTACGTCGTTCCCCGTCGCAAAGGGAATAGGGCTGTCCGCCTGACGATCATCCAGCGGACGCCTGCTCGGATGTCGACATCAACCGAACGGCGCGGGCGTTTACGAATCCACCGAAGGGTCTTTCGGATCCACCACGTCGGGCGGCTCAGGATAGAGCCGTTGGAGCCGCTCGATCAGGGGCTGGGCTTCGGGCGTACTGGTCCTGGTCGGCTCGCTCGGCGGATGGTCCCAGGTCAACTGCGCGATGCCGGCGTCAGCCAAGAGGGTCCGAATCGTCACTGCCAGGGCCTCGAGCGTCACCTCGGTGCCGCCGCGCAGATCGAGCACCCGTTCTTTCGGATCGACCGGCGGGGGACCGTCGTGCGCCAGCGCCCAACAGCGGTCGAAAAGAGTTGCACGCAACGGGTGTGGTATGTTTAAAGACGGAAGCTCCGACGTACAGAGGGCGGCGACCATCAGCACGAACTGAAGGTCCGGCATTCCCGGTTCGTGGATATCCAGCGAGGGCATGGGCTGTCCTTACCAAACCCGGCCTGACCCGTCAATCCTCTACACCGCCGGAGCCGGACGGAGCATCGGATGCTATGATTACCATCATCCTCATGGGCCAGTTACAAACCGACGACGGCGAGCGCGACCTGGCCTGCGACATTACGGAGCCGGTGACGGTCCGGCAGTTGATCCAGCGTCAAATCCGCCTGCGCCAGCACGTCTGGCAATTGATGAAAGAAAAAAAACTGATGGTCACGATCAACAAGCGGATCGCCAGCGAGGACTCCCTCGTGCAGGACGGCGACGCCGTCAAGCTCGTGGCCCACGACGGCATGGGCGGCACCGGCCTGTCACCGATGTAACCCGCGCGCGCCCGTAGATTCAGCCCGGCAGATTCAGAAAAACACGGGGCCGGCCCCTTCTCGGGAGCCGGCCCCGTTGTGTGTCACCCGCCTGTTCGAGCGGCGTAGTCGGTTAGCGCTTGCCGAGGATGGCGTCCTTGGCCGCTTTCGCCACACGGAACTTGACCACGGTCTTGGCCTTGATCTGGATCGGCGCTCCCGTCTGCGGGTTGCGTCCCATCCGGGCCTTGCGGTTGGCCAACTTCAGCTTGCCGATGCCCGGCAGCGTAAACACATTCTTGGCTTGTTTGTATGCCAAGCTCGCCAGCTCCTCCAGGAACTGGGATGCCACCTTCTTGGTAACGCCGACTTTTTCTGCCAAGTGATCAGCAACCTGGGACTTTGTCATTCCTTTTGCCATGAACAACCCTCCTCACATCTGAATGATTGGTGAACCGTGGCAGGCCCTTGCGGGAAACTTCCCCCGCGCCGTGAATTGGTCAAGATTGTGACGAGTGAAGCCGGAATCACGCGACCAAATCGAAAAACCGGTCGGGAGTGTATCCAAAGGGGTCTACCCTGTCAACCCCAAACCACGCATCCAGAACAGAAACCATGCACTCCACTGCGGCAATCTTGAAGTCGCTCGCACGCCGGAGTACAGTAGGTGCGCACCGTGACCGAGACGGCCTGTACGGGCGGCCAGAGGTATTTCATGGGCAAAGAACTTCCGATTCTTCCGACTCCCCCCTCCTCCCAGGAGGGCGCGAAGGAGGAGTTTCTCTATACGCGCGTGTTCTGCACGCGTGAAAATTCCCCGCCGTTGAAACTGCTGCTCGACTTTTTAAAATCCAAAGGGCAGCTTCCGCTCGTTCCCAAGATGGACCCCGCGGCGCTGGACGACTGGGCCTGGGTCCAGGTCTCGCTCGGCTACAGCCGGGAACACAAGCCGATTCAATTGGTCTGCGCGCGCGACCGTGGGACCTATAAAGACGTGTTCGAACAGGAGCACAAGTATTTTCTGGACCAGCTGGCAGCGTTCAGCGATGTCGAAGCGCAGGTGGTCCGGCAATGCGTCGCCGATTCCCGCTTCCTTGTCACCTCCAGGCTGGCGAAGGCCGATATCACCGATGAAGGCTACGACTTCAACAGCTGGATCCTCGAATTCTTTCAGGAGAACTGCAACGGCGTGGTCCAGCTGGATGGGCAGGGATTCTTTTCCCCCAAGGGCGAGCTGGTCGTTGAGCTCGACACCACAGAGCTTGAGTGAAGCTTCACGGCATGGCAGGCCTGTCACCTTCACGCGCCTCCGCGGGACCCGCCGGAGCACCCGC
Organism: Nitrospiraceae bacterium; assembly: GCA_036397655.1. Lineage (GTDB taxonomy): Bacteria > Nitrospirota > Nitrospiria > Nitrospirales > Nitrospiraceae > 2-02-FULL-62-14. Next base: position 8,597 of record DASWIN010000121.1, read on the forward strand.
CTTCGCTGGAGCTTCGGCGGACTCGCCCTCCATATTTATTCATAAGCGTTCGCTCGTGGTTTTCTGCGTAGGCTGGTGATGGCTCCCGTGTCGCCTCCCGGCCGACGACTCTTCGTCCAATCCGAACAGTGGTTTCATCGCGCGCACGCGGCGCTGCTGGGCGCCCTCCCCTGCCGACGCGGATGCAGCCGCTGCTGTATCGGCCCGTTTGCCGTCACGATCCTGGACGTCGCCGAGTTGCAGCGCGGCCTGCCGACCCTGCCCGAGCCGATCCTCCGGAATATCGAGTCACGGGCGCGCGCGCAGATCGCAACCTTTGAATCGGCCTATCCCCGCCTCGCGGCAACGCCGTTTCTCGATGAGTGGCCCGATTCCGAGATCGATCAGCTGGCAACGCAGTTTGCCGACCTCCCCTGCCCGGCCCTCGACGCAGACGGCGCCTGCCGAATCTATCCCTTCAGACCGCTCGCCTGCCGCACGATGGGGATTCCGGTCGAGGCAGACAACCTCGTCCAGGGAGCCTGCGAGGTCCAGACCTCGGTCCCGCTGGTCCGCCCCTCCCGCGCCACGCGCGAAGAGGAACAACAGCTTGCCGGACAGGAGGCCGCCGAGATCGCGGCACAGCGCCAGACCGACCAGGAAAGCGGGGAAGAGGTGCTCCTGGTTTACGGATTTCTTCCGGATTGCATGTGATCTCGTGCGGCCATGCCTCTTTGCCGGGAGCCCGGGCTTCGCTAGACAGGTTCTGAAGGGGTATGGTAAGGTTCGTCACCTTGCACAGGACGCGCCTGTAGCTCAGCGGATAGAGCACTAGCCTCCGGAGCTAGGGGCCACAGGTTCAAATCCTGTCAGGCGCGCCAGCCTTCGCTAAAGCTTCGGCTGGCCTGGCCAGCGGAAGCTGAAGAGAAGGCTGCCCGCCATAGCTTCAGCGAAGGCGGGCATATTTCACATCTTCAATATCGGTGGGGCCGTTAGCTCAGTTGGTAGAGCAGCTGACTCTTAATCAGCGGGCCGCAGGTTCGACCCCTGCACGGCCCACCACCTCGACTCCCCCTCGCTTCGCCTGGCTCGCTCGTGGTCGCTCGGTGCAAGCAGCAGACGCTGACCTCCGCCATGGCGACCACGGAGTCGAGGTGTGGTGAGCTGGGCCGACCGTCACGCGTCTGCCCAAGTCGAACCACAATGACCAAACCCTGGCACGTCTATATTGCTCTCTTGGCAGACAGCCGATATTACGTCGGTATGACCAGCCTGCCGCCTGATGAGCGGGCTGTACGGCACCGCAGTGGGTTGGGAGGGAAATTCACCGGGCGCAACCCTCCGATCAGGATCCTTTGGTTTGAGTCACATCCCACCAGCCAAGCCGCGCGCACCCGTGAGCAACAGCTCAAGCGATGGAGTCATGCCAAGAAGCGGGCGCTGATTGAAGGGGACACCGATCGGTTGAAACGACTCAGCAGACGAAAGTCAGAGAGACGAGTTTCAGATCCAAAACAGAAGTCCGCGCAGATACCGCACTTCGTATAGCCACTCGCTATTCATCCGCTTGCGGACGGTTGTTATCTCGAAGTTCCGCCAAAACTTTGAGGATCTCGGCCGGCCGGGGCGGGCAGCCGGGGATGCGGACATCCACGGGAACGTGCCGATCAACCGGGCCGGTCACAGCGTAGCTGCCTTTGAACATGCCGCAGTTGACGGCGCAGTCTCCCAGCGCGATGACGATCTTGGGATCCGGCGTGGCCTTGTGCACGTCTTTCAGAGCCCGCTCCATGTTCACGGTCACCGGGCCGGTGACGACCAATGCGTCGGCATGGCGTGGCGATGCGGCGATGTGGATGCCGAACCGTTCGGCGTCGTACACGGAGTTCATAAGGGCGTTCATCTCCATCTCGCAGGCGTTGCAGGAGCCCGTATCCACTTCACGGATGGTCAGTGATCGCTTAAAGGGCCTGGTCTTGTTCGTAGCCTCAAGAGTAATAGGTACCGCCGGCGCCTCAGCTTTGGGATGCTGGCCTGTCACGATTCCGGTCTTCAGACTTTTCCTGATGATGCGAAACATTTTTAACTCCCAGGCTATGGGCTAGAGGCGATGGGCTATGGGAACCGCAGCCAAGGCCATGGGCAATGGGTCATAGGCTATAGGATGAAGCAACGGCTCTTACCTATAACCCCTCGCCTATATATAGCCAATAGCCCAATTCCCATAGCCTATCGCCCGAATTAGAGATCGTTCCCCGCGTACGAGAGATTGAAACTCTTGTTGATCAGCGGAAAGTCCGGGATGATGTTGCCCGGAACCGCCCACTGGATCGCCGGCCAGTTCACGAACGAGGGATCGCGCACTTTGCACCGGTGAATCTGTCCCTGCTCGCCGGCCATCACCATATACAGAATTTCCCCCCGCCATCCTTCGACCGCTGAGATCGCCCACTCGCCGGGGTTCGGAGCCCGCGACGATTTGGCCAGGACCGGCCCGTGCGGCATCCGTGCCCGCACATCCCGGATGAGCCGCATCGATTCGTGAATTTCGTCCATTCGTACGCGCAACCTGGCGCGTACGTCGCCGTAGCGGTAAAGGATTACTTTTGGTTGAAGCTCATCGTACGCCGCAAAAGGCCGATCGCGGCGGATGTCCCGATCTATGCCCGATGCCCTGCCGACCACGCCCACGGCCGCGTGGTCCCACGCGATGTGCTCGGAGAGGACGCCCGTCGTCTCCAGACGGTCGGTGAGCGAGGCGTTGGCGAACAGGATGCGTTCGAGCTCGGAAAAATCAGGTTCGATGGCGTCGAGCTCCGCCGTCACCTGCGCCGTCTGCTGGTCGGTCAGATCGAAGGCGACGCCACCGACGCAATTGACCCCTCGAAGAAAACGCGAGCCGGTGAACCGATCGTTGAGTTGCATGATCCGTTCCTTCAGTCGGCCGCAGTGCGCATGGGCCAGGGCGTAGGCGGTGTCGTTGCAGATTGCGCCGACGTCGCCCAGATGATTGTGCAGGCGCTCGAGCTCCAGGAAGAGGCTGCGGAGATAGCGGGCGCGTACGGGCACCTCGATCCCCAGAAGGATTTCGACCGCCTGGCAGTAGGCGAGACTGTGGCCGACGGTCGTGTCGCCGGACACCCGCTCGGCCAGCGGGACGGCGTCCATCAACCGCAGTTGCTCGAACAGCTTTTCCACTCCCCGGTGCTTCCAGAAATGGTGGACTTCGAGCTGCATGATCGGCTCGCCGGCAACCGAGAAGCGGAAATGGCCCGATTCGATAATGCCCGCATGGATCGGCCCGACCGGCACCTCAAACACCCCCTCGCCTTCGATATGACGGAACGTGTATTCCCCTTGCGCCCGCTCGAGGACGGTGTCCCACCGGAAATCCTTCTTCAAAGGATGGGTCCCCTTCGGCCAGTGCTCATGTCGCACGAGA